>CAZAIE010000169.1:274-10076 GCA_964485035.1 uncultured Myxococcaceae bacterium
CTCCTAGGCCGGGCTCCCCGGTCTCCGAAGCCTGCGGCCGAACACCAGGAGCAGCCCGCCGAGTGAAAGCAGGACCCACTCGTGGGGCTCGGGGACCGCGGAGACGGTGAGCAGATCCAGTCCCGAGGACGCCCCGCCGGTGCCCGACTCGACCTCGCGCTCGAAGCGATCCGCCTCGGCGGCGAGCTGGGCGAGCCGCGCGCGCTGCTCGTCGTTCACCAGCACCAGCATGGAGGAGTACGGGGTGACGATGCGCTGCTGCTGCGCCAGGGCGTGGACCGCGTCGAGCTGAGCGAGCGCGTCGCCCTGGGCCCAGCGCTTCATCGCCACCACCAGTTGGCGAGCGGCGAGCGGCGCGAAGGGATCGTCCTTCGGATCGGCCCGGGCGGACTCCATGGTCCACAGGTAGCCGCCGTCGAGATCGGTCATCGAGCCCGGCATCGAGGCCGCCGCGGAGAACCGCCGGACCGCCTCCCCGAGCGTCGTGGCGATGCCGCTCCCGGGGCGCGTGAGCAGCGCGAGCGTGGAGTCGTCGTAGCTGCGCGGCAGCTCCCCGCCGAGGTGGACCAGCCAGAGCGCCGAAGCGATCTCAGGGAGGCGCGGCTGCTTCACCACCAGATCCTGGCCCCCGCCGTCGGTGAGGACGAAGACCGCGTCGTACTGCGAGTCCGCGCGGGCGGCGGCGAACTGCGTGAGCAGCTCCGGTCCGGTGAGCGAGCCGTAGAAGACCAGCGATTCGGGCGTGAACGAGAGCACGTCGCTGCGCCGCTCGAAGCCGCGTCCGCTGGAGGGGCCCGAGGCGAGGTACAGGTCCAGCTTCGCCCCGCGCAGCTCCTGCTCGAGCCACGTCCGCGCCTCGCGCAGCTCCCTCACCCGGCGCTCCATGCTGCGCGAGGTGTCGACGACGATGGCGGCCCGCATCCCGGCCCGGGGCGCTACGGTCTTCCAGTCCACAGGCGAGGCGCTGACCACGTGGCCGCCGGCCAGCGTGACCTGGTGGCGCATCGGGAGGATGGGCTGGCGCGGCGCGAGATCGAGCGGGAGCCACCCCTCGCCTGCAGGGACGGCGCCGCCGAGGGCGCGCTCGGTGCGGCGGTCCCAGAAGACGTTGCGGCGCTCGGCGAGGCGGGGCAGCGGCCAGCGCCCGTCTTCCGCCAGCGCCTTGAAGGTCATCCACACGTGCATGCGCGGCGTGGGCGAGCCGTCCCGGGGCCGCTCGGGGATGGGGAAGACCCGGAGCCGGTACTGCCGCGGACCGACCTGCTCGAGCAGGGCCGGGTCCCGGCGCTTGCCGACCTCCTCCCTGTACACGGCCTGTGCCGCGCCGCGCGGGGCGACCGCGAAGGGGAAGCGACGGGTCCGGTCGTCGGTGTCGCCCAGCCAGAGCCCTGTGAGGACCGCGGTGCCGGGGAGGTGGAAGTAGTAGAGGACCTCCTGCGCCTGCTCGGTCTGGTTCTCGTAGACCTCGTGCAGCTCCAGGTCCGCCCAGTCGCCGCGTTCCTCGACCACCAGCTCCTGCCGCGCGAGGAGCACCCGCTCCGCCGCGACGTCGACGAGCCCTGTCTCTCGCGCGCCGCGGTCGAAGCTGGTGGTCGCCGCGGCGCGGATGGCCGTCCGCTCGGCGGCCTCGATGGGCTCGTCGAAGAAGGCCTCGTACTGCTCCTGGGCGCGCCGACGGTCCTCCCCGAACGACCCGCCGCGGTAGTGCAGCGGCCAGCCCGCGAGCGCGTACAGGCGCTGGACCTCCTCGGCGGTCTCGCGCTCGAGTCCAAGCGCGGACGTGTACATGGAGGTGATGTGGCCGTCTGTCGCTGCGGCGCCGGCATAGCGGTACGACGCGAGGTAGGCGTTCAGGAGCCCGGTGCGGATGGCCCCGGACTGCGCGACCAGCCGGGCCCGCTCGCCGTCGTCGCCGGGCGCCTTCTCCAGCAGCGCGAAGGCCCTTCCCTGGGGCTGCTGCGCGGCGAGGGCGTACGCCCCCACCACCGCGAGCGCCGCGGCGAGGGCGACGCCGGCTGCGCCCCGAACCGCCACGCGCGGCTCGGCGACGGCCTCCTCCCAACCGCGGCGCAGCGCCCGGTTGTGCAGCCACGGCAGGGCGAACGGGAGCACGCCCAGGAGCGACGCCGAGAAGCCCAGCAGGCCGAGGCCCGCCATCAGCGCCAGCAGCGCGATGCCGCCAGACCGGACGATCATCTCCAGCAGGTTGCTCCACGCGGAGGCGCTGAAGACGACCCCCAGGACCCCGACCACCGCGGGCACCGCGTAGAAGAGGGCCCAGAGCGCGAGGTGCACCGCCACGACCAGGCTGGCCGCGTGGCCGGCGAGCTTCGCGGCGACGAGGATGGGCCGGCGCGGCGCCGGGAGGTGCAGGTCGGCGAAGGCCACTGCCGCGCTGAGGGCGATGGCCGTGCCCACGGTGGCCATCCCCGCGTTCGCCTCACGTACCGCGAAGAGCCGCACCAGCGAGACCAGGAAGAGCGGGCCCTCGACGGCGAAGAGGAGGGTGAGCAGCCGGCCCGGGTCGCCGCGGTAGCTGCGGGTCAGGCCCACGACTGCGCAGGCCAGCGGGATGGCGATGGCGAGGAGCGTCCAGACGGCCAGCGAAGCAGGCGCCCGGCCGCGGGCGGCGTCGGCGAGGAGCGCCGGAAGGAGGAACGGTCCCAGCCCGAAGCCGACGAAGGAGACGAAGAGGAGGTTCCACGCCCAGAACAGGCCGAAGCCGGCGATGCGTTTCATGGGGTCCTCGCGAAGGACGCGGCGACCGCGTCGGAGAGGGTCGAGGTCAGCGGCTCCAGCGCGCGGGGATCGGCCGGGAGTTCGTCCAGCACCAGCGAGACCAGGGTCCAGCGGCACTCCCGGCCGGTCCACTCGGCCCAGAAGCGGCGGAGGAGGTCGTTCTGAGGCCCAGAGGGCGACTGGAACCACCAGACCGCGCCGCCGCCGCCCTGCAGTCGGATGAGGCGGACGGGGAGGCCGTTCCCGAGCGTCCACGACAGGTCGGACTCGACGGTCCGCCCGCTGCCGCGCAGGCACTGCTCGGGAGGGTGGTGACTGCGCCACGACGAGGACCGGACGAGGACCACCGTGCCCGGGAGCGAACCGCCGAGCCGGGCCTTCTGCGCCCGGGCCCCGTGGCGCGAGAAGAGATCGCGCTCGGCCTCCGAGAGGGGCAGCGGGACCGGCGAGAGCGCCGCGGGGAGGGGGACCTCGGGCAGCGATGCAGGCGTCGCGACCACTGGTCCTGCGCTCGCTGGCCGCAGCGCCGCGAGCAGCAGCAGCGAGCCGGCGAGGACCGGGGCCCACCAGCGCGGTGCGACGAACCGGGGCGCAGCGACCTCCGTCCGCGCACCGATCCGTGAGAGTCCCCAGAAGACCGCAGCCGAAGCCAGCACGAACCCGGCGACGCCGAGCGGCTCGTGGACCAGCCGGGCGATCTCCTGGAGGCCGGCCTGGGAGAGCAGCGCCAGCGCCGCCACGCGCAGGACGTTGGCCAGGAACAGGAGAGCGAGGTAGCCCACGCCCGAGAGAGCCCAGCGGACGCCCAGGCGCGTGCGCAGGACCGTCGAGGCGCCGAGGAAGAAGAGCAGGCCGGTCCACGCGCTGCGGATGCCGCTGCAGGGCAGGTCCACGTTCATCGCCCCGGTCTCGAGCTGGAGCACGGTCTGGCTACCGAGCGCAGCGATCCCCAGGGCCTCGAGGCACTGGTGCACGACCGAGGCGACCGCCACGCGTGCCGGGAAGCCCAGGTAGGCGTGCAGGTGGTGCCCGAACGGGAGCGCGGCGACGAGCAGCAGGGCGGCGGGCAGCGCGGCACGCCAGCGCGCCGACGAGACGTAGAGCCCGAAGAGCGCATAGGAGCCCACCCCGAAGAGGACGCCCGAGAGCAGGTCGAAGTCCCAGAGCGCCTCGACGGCCAGCGACAGCGCCGCGGCGATCGCCAGCAGTGCGACGGCGGGGCGTGAAGCCGTCAGCCCCTCGGCCTCCAGCGACCTGAAGCCGCGCACCGCGAGCGGCACGCCCGCGAGCGCCAGCAGCAGCAGGCTCGTGGCGTACTCGGAGGAAGGCAGGTGCACCCACAGCCAGCGGAGGAACGGCGCCTGGAGCACCAGCCACGCCAGCGGCAGCGCCACGCGCGCAACCCGGTCGCCGACCGAGGAGGTCCGGTCCCGTGGGAGCGTCACGGCGTGGGCGTCGAAGGGCATGGCGGGGTCTCGGAGTTGCAATGTACTCGCCAAGCCACTGCCTACGGGCGCCCGCCTGTCGCCCCGCGGACACCTGGCCGCGGTCCGTGGCCGGGCAGACACGCCCAGCGCCGACCGACCCCCCAGTCCGTCCACGTCCACCCTTGGCCGGGGCCCAAGCTAGAGTGCCGGGACTTCAGGAGCCTCCATGGCCGGCACCGCCCAGTGCGTCACAGTCCTCTTCGAGCGAGCCCCGAGCCCGGCAGCCGTCCAGCAAGTGCTCGAGCGGTTCGGCCCGGGGGTGCAGGCCGAGGTCCTCGACGAGCCGTGGCCCGACCCCGAGGACGTGTCCCTGGAGCCGGACGTCGCCCTGGCCGATGGTCGGTTCGGCCCCCTGACCTTCCCTGGCTGTCTGCGCCGCGCGGGGAGCCATGCCTACTCCTGGCCCGACGCCGCGGCGGTGGCCGCGCGGCACCAGGCGGTGGTGCGGCTCGGTGCCGAGTCCACTCAGCCGGTCCGGGCGCTGGACCTGCTCACCCGGGCGGCCCTCGCGCTGTCGGAGATTCCCGGAGCCCTCGCCTACTTCTGCCCGGCGGGCGAGGTGCTATTGCCCGCGGACCAGATCCGCGACTCGCTCGCGTTCCACGGCGAGCAGGGGCTGGTTCCGCTGGACCTCTGGGCGAACGTCCGCGTCACCCGGCCGGCCGACCTCGACACCTGGCGGGTGCTGGACACCGTGGGCATGCGCCAGCTCGGCGTGGACGATCAGGAAGCCTGCTTCCCGTACGAGCCCTACGCGTCCGCGTTCTCGACCAAGGACGTGGCCAACTTCCTGCGCAACACCACCGCCCATGTCCTGGAGCACGGTCCCGTGCTCACCGCGGGCGAGCTGTTGGGCGGTCCGGGTGGAGTCGAGTGGCGGGCGTGGTCGGCCCGGGCGCTGGTCAGTCCTGCGCGGCGGACCCTGCGCTGGTTCCCCGAGAGCCACCGTGTGCCCGATGCGCTGAAGTAGGACTGGGCTGGGTAAGGGGGACGTCTGGCCAAGGTTGGGATTGCGGACGGACTCACACTCTCTTCGGTCCGTCAGGGTGGCAGGGGTCTTCCGATGGCCATTCTGGCTAACGGGAAGCATACTGCCCATTAAGGTCCTTTTCGGGTCGTATGCTTCTCATTAACCGAAACATCCTGCACAGACCCCCGCCTCACCTCGGGCCGAGTGCGCAGACCCGGCATCGCAGAGGGCGCCGAAAGGCGCCGCGCGCGTAGGCCGCTGGATGGACCATTCGCCTCGGGGTGGGAGGCAGCCCGCAAGTCTCGTCGCGCGGGGGCCGAACGGCCCCCCTCCCTCCGAGCGCCGGACGGGCACGGACCCCTGGGAAGCTGTCCCCATTCCAGGTGCGGGTGGTGGTGCTGTCGCGAAAGGCCGTCTGGGCGCCAGCCCGCTGACCCTCATCCGCTGGCTCACTTCGATGGTCCTACCCCGGGTCGAACAGCGGCTGCGCGCGGCGGATGGCCTCGCTCGTGCCCACCAGGTACACCACGTCGTCCGCCTGGAACGGCACCGTGGGGTCGGGCTTGTCCAGCAGCACCTCGCCGCGTCGCACGCCCACCACCAGGGCCCCGGTCTCGCTGCGCAGCCTCAGCGCCACAGCCGATGCGCCCTCCGCCCGACTCGTCGCCCGCACCTGCACGCTCTCGATCTTCAGGTCGTCGAGCCCGCGGACCTCGGGCAGCGTCCGCCGCGGGAGCGTCTGCTTGCGCTCGCTGGTCTGCGTCTCCTGCCGCACCTCGCGGATGCCCTGCTCGATGACGTTGCGCGGCACCTCGATGGCCCGGAGCATCCGCGCGATCACCTCCACCGCGCCCTCCACCTCCTCCGAGACCACGTCGTGTGCACCCAGCGCCAGTAGCCCCGCGCGCCCGGTGAGGTAGTGCGTGCGCATCAGCACCGGCACCGCGGGAGCCACCCGCCGCGCAGTGGCCACCACCCGCTCCGCCGCCTGCGGATCGTTGATCAGCAGCACCACCATCCGTGCCCGCGACAACCCCGCGTGGCCCAGCGCCTCCTCGCTGGTGGCGTCGCCGTAGTAGACCGGGTGCCCGCGCGTCCGCCCCACCTTCACGTTCTCGGCGTTCAGGTCCACCACCACGAACGGCACCCGGCACGACTCCAGCGTCCGCGCCGCGAACCGCCCCGCGACGCCATAGCCCACGATGAGCACGTGGTTCTCGAGGGGCGCCCCGGCCGCCGCTCCCGCCTCGTCCACCGACCGCACCTTGAACAAACTCGCCAGCGGCCGCAGCATCCGCTCGCCTGCGGTGACGTGCGGCGCCACCCTCAGGATCAGCGGGGCCAGGAACATGCTCGCGATGCCCGCGGCGAGCAGCGGCTGCACGTCCTGCGGCTGCACCACCCCGCTGAGCTGCCCGAGCTGAGCGAGCACGAACCCGAACTCGCCGAACTGCGCGAGCCCCGCGCCCGCGAGCCACGCCACCCGCACCGGGAAGCGCATCGCCAGGGCCGCGAGGATGGCCAGCGCTCCCTTGCCGGCGAGGAAACCTCCCAAGAGCCCCGCCACCAGCAGTGGCTGCGCCGCCACCACCTGGACGTCGAAGAGCATCCCCAGGGAGACGAAGAAGATGCTCACGAACGCATCGCGCAGCGGGAGGATGTCTCCCATCGCGCGGTGCCCGTACTCGGTGTCGGCGACGACCATCCCACCCAGGAACGCCCCCAGCGCCAGTGACAGCCCCGCCTGCGCGGTCAACCACGCGGTGCCGATGCACGCCGCCAGGATCGCCAGCAGGAAGACCGACCGCGACCGCGGAGCGAAGCCCGAAGCTCGCGAGGTCACGCCAGTCGATGGCCACCTGGGCTGCGGTGGCCGACCAGGTAGTGCCCGTCTTATGGGCAATCATGCCGGCAGGTCCGACCGCCCAGACGTCGTCGGTCGAGGCTCCCCAGACAGCGGTGAAGGACGGCTGACGGATGCGGGGATCCCAGGGCCACGACATCCCCGATCCGGTCCACGACTGACCGTCCCAATGGACGAGGTCGGAGCCAGCGCCCCAGATGTCGTTCGTCGCAGTACCCCAGAGCGCGGTGGCGCCCTTGCCGTGAGTCGTCGTCCAGGTCGAGCCATCCCAATGGGAGAAACCTCCCCAGTACGAACTGCTCCAGACATCGCTCGGAGATGCTCCCCAGATCGCGAAGTACCCGGGAATCTGGTCCTCGCTCGCAATCCAAGCGGTGCCGTTCCATCGGACGAGGTCCCGATGATCGGCCATGGTCGTGCAGTACCACGACGGACCACTCGTCCCCACGGCCATGGCGTCGTTCGCTCCCCAGCCCCAGACGGAAGTGAGCCGTCGCGCGTCCGATTGGAAGGCCACGGACCAGACCGACCCGTCCCAGCGGAGGATGACGGAGGAGGGCGGGGGGTCGATCGGCTGGTTGCACTCGTACTGCTCGCTCCCTACCGCCCAGACCTGGCTCGCGCTGGAGCCCCAGATGGCGCCGAGCGTCGCCGTCGTGCCGCTCGTGACGCGAGACCATGCCACACCGTCCCAGTGGAGGATGAGTCCCCGTGCGCCGACCGCCCAGACGTCGTGCGGCCCAGCGCCCCACACCGCGTAGAGCGGCTGGTCTGCGGGCATCTCGACGCGGGTCCAAGTGCTGCCGTCCCAATGGAGGATGCCGTCGCCGACTGCCCAGACGTCGGTCTTGGACGAACCCCAGATTCCCGAGAGCGTGTCCCCCCAGGGCAGCGGGCTCTCCCAACGCCACGTCATGGGAGGGGAGCCGGCGTCAGGTGCGTCGGCTGCGTCGGCTGCGTCGGCTGCGTCAGGTGCGTCGGCTGCGTCAGGTGCGTCGGCTGCGTCAGGTGCGTCAGGTGCGTCAGGTGCGTCAGGTGCGTCGGCTGCGTCAGGTGCCCCCGCGTCAGGGTTGGCGGCGGCGTCCAGTGGGGAACTCGCGTCGTGCACTGTGCCGATGTCGGGTGTGGACTCGCTGTCGGCTCCTGCAGCGTCCAAGGATGCAGCGTCCGCGCCCGGGCTGCTTGCGTCGTCCAGGTCGCTGGCGAGCTGGGTCGCTTGCAGGCAGCCGATGAGCAGCAGGCATGGGGCGACAACCCTGAGGGGAGTACGCATGGGCGTGGATACTGACACGCACGATGCGTGATGGCCAGGCTACGGCGCAAGGAGCGCGTCGAGGTACTCGGCCGGCTGCCGTCCAGCCGTCGCCAGCGGGGCTTGCCTGTACAGTGCCAGTCCAGCCGCCGGCGATCGCAGGGCGGTGCGTGGCCCCGGGCCCCTACGCGACCATCGGCGACGGCTTCGGGTGGTGCGGGTAGCGGTAGGCTCCTGGAAAGGCAAGTCTTTCCAGGTCTACAGCCGCTTCAGCTGCACCGTGGAGCGCAGCAGCGCACCGTCGGGGCCGTACTCGCGGATGGTGCGCTCGTTGCCGTGGACGTGGGCGACCACGCGCACGACCGGGACCGGGCCCTTGTCGGTGGGAGCGAAGCGCAGGCTCTCGGGCACCTCGTCGACCTTGGCGGTTCGGGTCACCTTCCCGGTGTTGCCGTCCACGTACTCCACCGTCCCCGGGTGCGTCGGGCTCATCGCGCCTCCCCGAGGACCTGGTCCAGCATGCGGAAGCGGTTGGGCATCAGCGCGCGCAGCTCGGCCTCCTGGGGAGTCCCCTTCACCGACTGATAGATGACCAGGGTCTCGGAGAAGTCCTCGCCGGGGTTGTTGGCGCCGTACCTCGACGGGATGATCCCGTCGCTGCGGCCCGCCTCGGTCCAGGGCCCCCACTCGGCGCCGTAGGACGCGCCCCAGAGCCGCTGCGACATCGTGTGGCCGACCTCGTGGATGAGGGTCGCGTCCAGCGCCGCCTGTCCCGGCGCCTGGCCCGCGCACGGGTAGACGCGCACCACGCCGTCGGCGCCAGCGGTGGCGTAGGAGCGGAAGGACGGGTCGCCGTAGACCGAGGCCCAGTACGCGTCGCCCGGGTTCTGGCGTGCCTCGAGCGAGACCTCGGTGAGCTTCGCGCGCAGCGGCGCGGGCATCGAGGCGATGGCCTCCGCGGCCTGGGCGACGGTGTGGACGCCCTCGCCAGGCGGGGTCTGCGGTGCGTAGAGGGGAATCGTCTTGCCGTCGATGACCACGTCGTAGCGGACGGCGGGGGTGCGGTCGTCGCTGCCTGCCCAGGCGTGATCGGGCGCCGGCGTCGGCCCACGCAGCTCGAAGGCCGCCGGGGTCGGGGCCGCGGCGTTGCTGGAGGCGACGTACAGCGCGCCGGGCTGCGCCGTGACGAACTCGCGCAGCTTCGCCGCCTGCCCGTCCGCGTCCGCCCCGGTGAACGCCGCGTCGCGCAGCAGCGTGCCCAGCGCGTCACGCGCGGGCTCGGAGACCAGCCGGTTCTGGCCGCCCACGTAGTTCAGGAGCCGCTGCTGCTCGGCCTCGGACAGCCGCCCGAAGCCCGGTGAGGTTGCGAGGGTCGAGAGCGGGGACCGGGCGCGGATGCTCTCGTGGGCGCCCATCTGCCCGAGTGCCAGGTTCCGGGTCGCCTCGGGGAGGGCCTGGAAGGTGGGGACCTGTGCGAGGCCGAGCAGCAG
>CAZAIE010000170.1:0-10074 GCA_964485035.1 uncultured Myxococcaceae bacterium
ACCTCCCACCACCCCGCGCGCCTGGGGGTCTCCCGACGAAGGCTGCCGCGCGCGGTTGGTGCAACTCCTGGAGGGCGGGCTGCGCGGCCACGCCTATGCATTGAAGGACGGCGAGAACCTGGTCGGTCGCGAGCTTGGCGACGTGGTGTTCCCAGGCGACGGCTTCGTCTCCGGCCGGCACGCCATCTTCACCGTGCGCCCCGACGGCGTCTCGCTGCGTGACATCGGGTCGTCGAACGGCACCTTCGTGCGCATCGGCGCGGCCACCGTGATCACCGACGGGGACCAGCTCCTCGTCGGCCGCCACCTGCTGAAGTTCGAGGTCGCGGCACCGAGCTAGCCAACGGGGCCTTCGAAAACCGAAAGCGGCACCCCGTCTCCAGGGCGCCGCTTCGGGAAAGCCTGCTGCGAAAGCTCAGTTGAAGGACTTCTCCTTCTTCTCCTGCTCTTCCTTGCAGCGGATGCAGAGCGTCGTGACCGGGCGGGCCTCGAGCCGCTTGAGGCTGATCTCCTCCTCGCAGCGCTCGCACATGCCGAAGGTCCCGTCCTCGATGCGCGCCAGCGCCTTCTCGATCTTCTTGAGAAGGAACTTCTCGCGGTCACGGAGGCGGAACACCATCGACTGGTTGTACTCGCTGGAGGCGAGGTCGATCTCGTCAGGGAGATCGTCGGTGTCGAAGTTGCTCTCCTCCATCAAGGTCTTCTTGGCGGAGTTGAGAAGCTGCTTCTTGCTCTCCTCGAGCATCTTCTTGAAGCGCTTCATGTCCTTCTGGTTCAAGGCGGATAACCCCCGGGAGCGACACGCGATCCCGAAAAACGGAGCGAAGAAACCTAGTCGGCTGCACCCCGACTTGTCAAGGCGGTTTTCCCTCTGAGCACAAACCCTTGCGCCCGCCGTACTCGTTCTTGCACCGTGGCTCTGCCGAGGGTTACCTTGCTCGCCTCTGGTTCCTCCTGCCCCCTGCGCCATGGCCGACATCTCCAAGTTCGACCGCGAGTTCCTCCGCTCCGTCCTCACCCTTGCGGGCAAGAGCGATGTGGACCACCTGCTCTTCATCAGCGACCACCCGCTCTCTGCCGCGGACATGCGGGGCCGGCCCATCAAGCGCAAGCTGATCTACGCGCTCACCAACGACAAGGCCGCAGAGGACCTGCGCGCCCAGCGCTACCGCGCCGTGGTCATCCCCTCCTACGACTACGCACGGGTCGAGAAGGTGAAGGTGGCGCTCATCGCCGCCGCCTCCGAGAACCTCCTCAAGGAGGGCGAGACCGTCCTCTGCCTCACCGGCCACGGCGACTCGCCGACCATCGACACCCTCATCAAGATCAACTTCGGCGAGGAACTCGAGGACCAGGTCGTCACCGTCGACGCCATGAACCTCGGCGCCGAGTTCAACTCCCAGGTGGTCGAGGCCTTGGTCCAGCTCGCTCTGCAGGTGGGCCAGCAGGGCTACGAGGGCCACTCGGTCGGGACCATCATCGTCGTGGGCGACTCGACGGCAGTGATGGAGAAGAGCCGCCAGCTCACCCTCAACCCGTTCCAAGGCATCAGCGAAGCCGAACGCAACGTGCTCGACCCGAAGATCCGCGACGCGGTGAAGACCTTCGCCATCCTCGACGGCGCGTTCATCATCCGCGAGGACGGAGTGGTCCTGGCCGCTGGACGCTACCTGCAAGCCACGAGCGACAAGACCAAGGTTCCACTGGGGCTTGGCGCACGCCACGCCGCCAGTGCGGCGATGACGATGGAGACCAAGGCCGTCGCCATCGTGGTGAGCCAGACCAGCGGTGCGGTGCGGGTGTTCAAGGACGGGGAAATCGTTCTGGAATTGCATCAATCTGCACGTCGGACGTAGCTCAAACCTGGGAGCCGCCAGAACCCTGCGCGAACCCCGCTTCTTTGGTTGACGCTCCCGATCGATCACCGTAGTGTGCGCGGCCTGCCTTGCCGGTTCTGCCTGCGTTTTCGGACCGGTTCGCTCCCATTTAGAAGCCGGAGCGCCCGGGTCCGAAAATCGACTGTACGAGGTCTGAAGTGCGCCCAATCAAGAGTGTTTTCCTCGCATCGACGCTGTGTCTCGTTGGGTGTCTGGAGACGGTGAAGGGTGACTGGGAGCCCATCCCTGCTGGCTCCACGGTGGGGATGACGATCGTCCACACCACCGACATCCACTCCCGCCTCCTCCCCTACGACCTCGCTCCGCTGAAGACCGACGCGGACCTGGGACTTGCTCCCGAGGCCCCGCCCTACGGTGGCGTGGCGCGCGTGGCCGCGATGATCAACCGCGAGAAGGCGCGCGCCAACCGCGTGCTGCTCCTCGACTCCGGCGACTACTTCCAGGGCGGCCCCATCTTCAACTCCAGCGACGGAGAGCCCGAGGTCCGCTGGATGTCGCTCATGGGCTACGACGGCGTGGTGATGGGCAACCACGAGTTCGACAAGGGCGTCGCCAATTTCTCCGACAAGATCAACCGGTTCGCGACCTACCCCCTCCTGACCGCGAACTACTGGTGGGAGGGCCGTGGAGCCGCCAGCGACCACAACCTGGCCAACA
Organism: uncultured Myxococcaceae bacterium; assembly: GCA_964485035.1. Classification (GTDB taxonomy): domain Bacteria; phylum Myxococcota; class Myxococcia; order Myxococcales; family UBA5297; genus CAZAIE01. The sequence continues at coordinate 2,556 of CAZAIE010000170.1, forward strand.
TGTCCGCGCCCTACACCATCACCAACGTGAAGGGTCTGCGGGTGGGCATCATCGGCATGGCCTCCATCGGTTCGATGTACGGCCTCACCGACGGCGGCAACTCGCTGAACGCCACGCCCCTCGAGCAGAACGAGACCACGCGGGCCTATCTCTCCGTCCTCCAGCCGGTCACCGACCTGATCGTGGTGCTCTCGCACCTCGGCTTGAACGAAGACCAGGACTTGGTGACGGGGTACGACGCCTACTACTCGTACGAAAAGGCCAAAGACTTCCTGAACCGGTCCGACGACGACCCCAGCCAGTGGAAGCAGCTCGAACCGCCGCTGGAGACCTGCGCCGCCGAGCAGACCCCGCGCGACCAGTGCACCTTCCTGGACGGCTCCATCCGCGTCTTCATCCCCGGCGTGTCGGGCATCGACATCATCGAGGGTGGACACCTGCACGTGGTGCTGAACCCGCCGCAGGTCATCCGCGACCCGAAGGGCCGGCCAGTCATCATCAGCCATTCGGGCGCGTTCGCGAAGTACGTGGGCCGCCTGGAGTTGGGCGTGCAGATGCCGCCCGCGAAGGAGACCAAGCCCGACGTCGCCGAGGACAGCGCCGAGATGCTCGCGTGGATCGAGCGGCAGCGCCAGGGCGCCGAGGTGGTCTCTCACGACTACCGGGCCTTCCCCGTGGACTCCATCTGGTGCGACGACGAGGCGAGGTCGTGGCGCGCGACGGTGCAGTTCGAGCAGTTCCGCGCGCTCATCAACACCCGCCCGACGGAGACCAAGGACGGCCAGTGCCGCGACCAGTTCCACCAGGCGCTCCCCGGCGCCCTCGCCGAGAAGTGCATCGCGAACTACGACCGCGACTTCCGCAGCTACGAGTGCGACCGGTACCTGCCCATGGAGTGCAAGGCCCGCGTCGAGCGCTGCGCCTGGCAGGAGGACCTGGCCACCACCGACCTGCTCAACCCGTACATCGTGAAGCTGGACCAGAACTACGCGCTGACCCGCATCTTCGCGTACGCCCCCCGCGCGATCGCCCGGCGCAACTCCTCGACCGGCGGCGACAGCCCGCTGGGCAACATGACCGCCGACTCCATGCGCATGCGCAAGCGCGTCGAGGCGGAGATCGCCCTCACCAACACCCTGGGCATCCGCGACAACCTCTACCCCGGCCCGGTCACCCTGGAGTCGATGTTCAACGTGTTCCCCTTCGAGAACACCATCAACATCATGTACCTGTCGGGCGCCGAGGTTCAGGAGCTCGCCGACTACGTGGCGCGGCGCTCCACCGACCGCGGCTGCCAGGCCCAGGCGCAGATCTCCGGCATGACCTTCACCATGGACTGCGCGCAGGAGCAGGAGAACCTCATGCGCTACCCGTGCCAGGTCGACGCAGACTGCGACGTGCACGGCGCCGTCCAGCACGAGGACGGATGGCGCTGCACCGAGGAGCAGGTCTGCTCGGCCCACCAGGCCTTCAAGCTGACCATCAACGGCAAGCCGCTGGACCTGAACGGCTCCTACAAGATCGCGGTGAACGACTACATCGCCCGCGGTGGCTCCGGCTTCAAGGTGCTCAAGCGCAACACCACCCGCATCGAGACCGGCATCAGCCTGCGCGACAGCCTCATCGACTACCTGCGCGGCCTGTGCACCTGCGAGGACATCCTCGGCATCAGCACGCAGAACAAGGACGTCCCCGACGACAAGAAGCGGTCGGAGACGGGCTTCATGTGCGCGACGGGCATCGAGGACAACAAGCGGGTCATCGACCCCATCGTGATGGCCTGGTGCCGCCAGGCGAACACCTTCGACACCCTTTACCGGAAGTGGCTCGCGGACAAGAGCTACCTCCTGCCGAACCTGAACAGCGACCAGTGCACCTGCGAGAAGGCCCTGGCTGCGGACCCCAGCTGCAAGTCGGTCGACCAGGACATGCTCGACTACTGCAGCCTCTCGGTCGGCAAGTGCACCTGTGCGCAGGTCATGGCCGGGGACGAGAAGACCTGCGGCCACGTGACGCCTGAACTGAAGAACTTCTGCTCCTCGCCGCTGCGCATCCCCATCGCCATCGGCGAAGAGGACGGCCGCATCGGCCGGAGGGTCAAGTGAACTCCCGATTCCACATCATCGTCGCCGCGCTCGCCGCGCTCGCCCTCCCTGCCTGTGAGGGCTGCGTCGAGCACACCACGCAGCCCCACCAGCTCGACTCCTTCCGGGTCGAGGTGAAGTCGGTCCACGTCTACGAGACCGCCCGGGACCAGAAGTACACGAGCTGGTCCGCCGAGAGCCCCCTGCCGCTGCCGCGGGTGGGCGCGCTCCTCGAGGTCGAGGTCACCGCCCTCGACGAGGAAGGCAAGGCGCTCACCTCCCACGTGAACCCCATCTCCTTCCGAGTCACCCCTGGCAAGGTCATCGCTGCGGGGCCGGGAGCGGACCTGACCGCCGAGAAGGCAGCCAACGCCCGCACCCTGACCCCCGTCGACGGGGTGGCCAAGGGCTACGTCTGGGTCGAGAAGACCTTCGGCGCCGCTGAGCTCTGGGCCCAGGACTCCCCTCCTGCGCCGGTCTTCGCGCTGCCCAGCGACGGCGATGACGAGGTCATCATCTCGGACGGCGGTGTCGACGCAGGGTCTCCCGACGTGGGCACTGGCGCCGACGCGTTCGTCGAGTACGACGGGGGTCGGACTTTCGCCGCTGGAGTCAGCGCGAGCATCTACTTCGACGCGCCGCTCCTCGCGGACATGCAGGCCCTCCCGGGCAAGGTGCCGGGCTTCCCCAACCCGCCGCAGTGCAGCGCCAGCAAGCCTGGCTGGAGCAACAAGACCTCTCCCTTCGTGGGCAACTTCCTCACCGTCGAGGCCCCGGCCCCGCGCGGCGACATGATCGTCACGGCGATCATGGCCGAGGGCTTCTACGTCTCGGACAAGCTGGCCCAGCCGGTGAACGACCCGTTCTACACCGACGACCTGACCCGCCACCGGACCCTCCCCGGCTCGTTCGGCCACATGTACGTCTACAACTTCAGCTTCCCCGACGGCCTGTACACCGGCGACCGGGTGCTCTCGCTGACCGGCACGGTGCAGGAGTTCTCGGGCCACACGCAGCTGGTCTTCCCCAGCTGGGTGCGCAAGGAGGGCTACGCCCGCCTCGAGGACCGCCCCGCCCCGCTGGTGATGGACTTCTCCTACACCGGCGAGGCGAAGCTCGGCCAGCCCGACGAGTGCCCCCAGGGCGACCCGGGCTCGCACTGCGACCAGGGCGCAGGCCCCACCTACACCAGCAGCCTGCGCTGCGTGCAGCCGTGCGGCGGCACCGTGAACTGCCTGCCCGGCCAGGTCTGCAACGCCGACCGCCGCTGCGTCTGCCAGGTGGCCCCCGAGGACACCTGTGCCAAGGCGATGACCGGCACGCGCTGCGACGAGGCGACCGGCACCTGCGTGGGCACCTGCCCCGAGACTCCTTGCGCTGCCGGAAGCTGGTGCGTGCAGCACCGCTGCGTGAAGGCGACCAACCCCTGCGCCGGCATCAGCTGCCCCAAGGGCGAGCGCTGCAACCCCGGCACCGGCGCCTGCGAGTGCGGCCCCTCGAGCGGCTACCGCATCTCCAAGACCTCCACCTACCGCGCGCCGGTGGCGGGCAAGGACAGCATGGACGCGCTGTTCGGTTACTCGAACAACAACATCGACATCGAGTCGCTGGAGAGTTCGGTGGTGAAGGTCACCAACGTCCGGGTGCCCTCGATGTTCGTGAGCTGCGACGCCAACGGCAACTCCAACATCCCGCCCTTCCGCTGGTTCGTGCCCAACGGCGCCAACGGCTGCGGCGACATGAACGCGGCCCACTGGGGCTGCGACCCCGCCGGCGCGGACACGGCCGACTGCGAGTGCAACCGCGACTGCACCATCGGTCGTGGTCCCTACGACGGCAAGGTCTGCACCGAGTTGAACACCTTCAAGACCTACGGCCAGTGGACGGTGCAGCTCGAGGACATCTGGAAGATCAAGCTGAACGTCCTCACCCGCGACGCCCTGCCCGACTTCGACCCCCGCGAGTTCGCCAAGCCCGAGTTCGCCGGCTGCCGGATGGACATCACCGGCATCCTGCGTCAGGTCCAGGCCGCCCGTCCGCGCTGGGCCATCGTGGCGCGCGACGAGGGCGACGTCTGCTGCCGCGCCGAGCCGGGCGGCAAGTGCCCCACCGCGGAGAATGGCGGCAAGTGCCCCAAGTGTCCGGACGCGCAGGAGTAGCTCGTCCTTTTCCCCTTCCCTTCTGAACCCGAAACAACGACGCATCCCAGAGCTGGAGGTTTCATGTCGTCCATCTGCCGCAGGCTCGCCGCTGCCCTCGCGCTCGTCACGGCCACCCTGCCCCTCACTGCCCGCGCGGGCGACTTCGTGGATACCCGCGTCACCCTGCTGTTCACCAACGACAACATCCTCGCCGCGCCCGGCGAGACCACGCCCAGCAACCCCGGCGCACGGTTCGGGTTCGCGAACAGCACGAACACGCAGTTCTACGACAACTTCAACACCAAGTACTCCGGGTTCGAGACCCTGACGAACCTCGTGCTCTACAAGAAGGCCCCGGCCTACTTCGAGGGGCTGACCACCGAGGCGGCCCTGGCGCTGAACCTGCTGGTCTCGCGCGAGCGGGCCTCCACCGCAGACTTCAACAACGCGGTGATGTTCTCCGACGCCTCCAGCTACGTCTCGCTGAAGTACACGCCCAAGACCTGGGACGAGAAGCGCGAGGGCGTCACCCTCACCGGATTCCCCCTCTCCGCCGACCGCTTCCGCCTCGGCTACGCCTACAAGATCTCCTGGGGTGGCTCGGAGATCTTCCCCGGCCGCGGCGGTTCCGTTCCCGGCGCCAAGCTGCAGTTCACCAAGGCGCTCAACAACGACCAGATCGCCTACGGCTTCATCGGGGCGAAGTCGACGGTCATCCTCAACGACAAGATCCACGAGCAGGAGGCCAACTATGGCGTGCTCGGCGGCGCCGGCGTGGACATCACCCGGTTCCTGCGCTTCGACGTCTCCGGCGGCTACTTCATGAAGGGCGTGAACCCCTCCACCAGCGTCCTCGGCGCGCCCGTCCGCGCGACCGGCGGCTCGGCGCAGCTGGTGTTCCACTGGGGCGCCCCGGTGGGCCAGTCGGTCGACTTCAACCTCTACAAGAACGACCCCGACGTGGGCACCAAGGTCTTCTCCACCGAGGCCTACCCGGGCGGCTTCTCGCTCACCGCGGCCCTCGAGGGCAGCTACCTGGCGCAGACCCTGGGTGACCCCGACAACTTCGGGTCCACCAAGGTGCAGAACGCCTACGCTGGCGCCCTCCAGGTTCGGGCCAAGTGGGACTACCTGCGCGTCAGCCTGCTGGGCCTGTGGCGCAGCCTGTCGTTCATCCAGTTCAACGTCCCGGGCTTCCCGCCGTTCATGGACTTCCCCGCCGGCACCACCCGCCAGGACGAGCGCTTCATCGCGCTGGGCGCCGACTACTACTTCCCCCGCCTGCACCTGACCCCCGGCATCATGGGTGGCGTGCAGCTCCCCGCGACCTTCACCAGCGAGAACGTGCTCGGCGCCAACAACCCCTCGCTCGCCTTCCAGGGCAAGCGCACGGTGGTGGTGCGCGACGTGAACACCTTCGTCATCCTCCCCACCGACGGGAAGGTGCAGCCGATCTACTCGGTGAAGGGTACGCTGCGCTTCGACCTCTCCGAGTACTTCGCGTTCGTGGGCGAGCTCTACTACAACCGCGACCCGAACCGGTACACGTTCAAGGACTCGGTCGAGGGCGTGGCCACGGTCTCCGAGGCGAAGGCCGAGAAGGCGGACATCCTCGGCTTCAACCTGCTGCTCCAGGCCCGCTTCTAGGCTTCCGAACGCTTCGCACTGCGACCGCCCGCGGCCAACGCCCGGGCGGTCGTCGTGTATCTCCCCTACGGGTGAACTGCCGGCGGGTGCATTCCCCCCGTAGCCGACGCCCGCGGTTTTCCGTAAGCTTTGCCTTCTCGCGGCCTCTCCGGGCCAGAAGGAAGACACCCTTGGGAACCGGCTGGATACCTGGCATCACCTCGGCAATTGCCACCCCGCGCGCCTCGGCGCTGGAGCGTCCGCAAAGCATGCGCTCGCCGCTGCAGTTCGCGGTGATGCGCGAGGACCCCCGACTGGAGGACAAGCTTCTCGACCGCATCCCGGGCGAGAAGCGCTTCTTCGGCATCACCGGCGCGGGCTGCACGCTGCTGCACCTCGCCACGCGCCCCGACCTCGCCGCGCTGGTGGGCTGCGACCTCGACCCGCGGCAGACCACCTGGGCGCGGTTCCGGCTGGCGGCGGCGAAGCTCTTGAGCCGCAAGGACTTCTGCCGGGTCACGGGCATCTCCCAGATCGAACCGGCGGTCCGCGACTCGCTGCTGACCAAGGTGACGCAGGTCCTGGGCCCCGAGGACCGTGCCTTCGTCAAGGAGGAGCGGGCGTTCTTCGTGAATGGGGCTTTCGACGACGGCACCTTCGAGCGGGTCTTCGCCTTCTGGCGCGGGTTCCTGGAGAAATTCGTGGTCCCGCGCGACGAGATCCAGAAGGTCTTCGAGGGCGACCGCGCGATGGCCGAAGCGGTGCTCGGCGCCGACCTCTGGCCCGTGGCCTTCGACCTGGCGTTCCACCAGCGCCTGCTTTTGGGGCTCTTCGGACCGGACGCCATCCAGCACGCGCCTCCGGGGAGCTACCCCCGCTACTTCCAGGCCCGCTTCGACTGGGCGCTTCGCCAGCCCGACGCGAAGGACAACCCCTACCTCTCGCACGCGCTGCGCGGACGCTACGGCGCGCTCGACCGCGAGGAGGCCCTCCCGGACTACCTCGGTGCCGAGCGCTGGGAGCGGCTCGCGGGCAGCGTGGGGAAGGTCACCTGCCACACCGGCCACGTCCACGAGGCCCTGGCGGCCCACCCCGGCCCCTACCACCTCGTGATGCTGAGCAACATCCTCGACTGGTCCAGCGAGGAGGAGGCGGCGACGCTCGCGCAGCCGGTGCTCGACGCGCTGGCCCCCGGGGGCTTTTTGCTGGTGCGCCAGCTCAACAACGTGCGCCCGCTCCCGCGCGCGTGGATGTCCAGCCTGGACTTCGACCCTGCCCTGGAACGCGAGCTCTCGGCCACGGACCGCAGCTTCTTCTACTCGGCGGTACGCGTGGGGCGGAAGACGGCATGAGCGAGACGAAGTACAAGGGCCTGGCCCTGCCGCTCCCCGGGTTCTTCCGCGGGCAGGTCCAGCTCCCCTTCGCCACCTGCCTGGTCTTCGGCCAGTCGTTCGTGGCCAGCCCCGCGCTCGTCGCCCTCTCCAAGGTCGCCCCGGAGCGGCAGGAGCCCATCCTCAAGGCCTGGATGCGCGGGGTGTTGCTCTGGTCGGGGGTGCACCTCTCAGTCGAGGGCCTCGAGCACGTGGACCTCGCCCAGCGCTACGTCTCGCTCTCCAACCACCAGAGCCTCTTCGACGTCCCCTGCATCAGCACCGCCCTGCCCTCCCC
>CAZAIE010000171.1:0-10060 GCA_964485035.1 uncultured Myxococcaceae bacterium
GCGTCCCTCCGCAGCCGTGGGCTGCCCGTCGCCGGTCCTTAGAGCGGAGCTATGGAGACGGCCGGTGGCTTCTCGCGGTTGGCGAAATGGGGTATCCCTTTCAGGCTTTCCCAACCCCCAAGGGACGCTCGAGCGGCCCTCTCACGACGAGGTCGGACCATGGCGAAGCGCACCGTAGTGGTGATGCCCGGCGACGGCATTGGCAAGACCGTGACCCCCGAGGCCATCCGCGTTCTGGAGAAGGTCGGCTTCGAGGCCGAGTACGTGCACGGCGACATCGGCTGGGACTTCTGGTGCAAGGAGGGCAACGCCCTGCCCGACCGCACCATCGCGCTGCTCGAGAAGCACAAGCTGGGCCTCTTCGGCGCCATCACCAGCAAGCCCAAGAAGGACGCCGAGAAGGAGCTGGACCCCTCGCTGGCCGGCAAGGGCCACACCTACTTCAGCCCCATCGTGAAGATGCGCCAGCACTTCGGCCTGGACATCTGCGTGCGGCCGACCAAGTCGTTCGCCGGCAACCCGCTGAACTTCATCCGCCGCAAGGTGGACGGCGGCTTCGAGGAGCCCAAGGTCGACGCCGTCATCTTCCGGCAGAACACCGAGTGCCTGTACTGCGGCGTGGAGTGGACGAACCCGCCGGCGCAGGTCCGTGACGCGCTGGGCACGCACAAGCAGTTCAAGGCCTTCCAGGACGTCCCCGGCCCCGACCTCGCCGTCTCCTGCCGCATCTTCACCCGCGAGGCCTGCCGCCGCATCTCCCGTGCCGCCTTCGAGTACGCCAAGAAGTTCGGCTACAAGTGGGTCACCGTCTGCGAGAAGCCGAACGTGGTGCGCGAGACCTCCGGGATGATGGAGGACGAGGCCAAGCTCATCGCCAAGGACTACCCGATGGTGAAGCTGGGCTCGACCAACATCGACGCCCAGATGATGTGGCTCACCAAGAACCCCGAGGAGTACGGGGTCTTCATCGCCAGCAACCTCTTCGGCGACATCCTCTCCGACGGCTTCGCCGGCCTGGTCGGCGGCCTGGGCTTCGCCTGCAGCGCGAACATCGGCAAGGACATCGCCGTGTTCGAGCCCACCCACGGCTCGGCGCCCAAGTACGAGAAGCTCAACCCCTCCATCGTCAACCCCTGCGCGATGATCCTGTCGGGCGTGATGCTGCTCGACCACGTGGGCGAGACCGAGAAGGCCAACAAGGTCCGCAACGCCATCGCGGAAGTCGTCGCCGAGGGCAAGGTCCGCACCTACGACATGCTGCGCCTGCCCGGCGGCCCGGACGTCTTCAAGCACGGCGCCGCGACCACCCAGCAGATGACCGACGCCATCCTCGCCAAGCTGTAGCCGGCGTCGCAGTCCCCCACCTCCGGAGCGCCGGTTCCTCCACGGGAACCGGCGTTCCGCCTTCGGTTCCAGCCCCCTTCCCTTCACCTTTCCGGCGCGGGCCTGCCTGCCCCGCCGCGGGAGCCCCATGATCCAGCGCAACGAGGTCGAAGCCGTCTTCGCCGAGGCCCTCAAGCTCATCGAGAACGCCAGCCTGCGGTCCAAGGTCGTGGACGCGTACATGCTCGCCATCCAGGAGGGCGGCTGGCAGTCGATGAAGGACCTCGACGAGATGCCCTTCACGCTGCTCACCGACACCAAGGGCATCAACTTCTGGGAGCACACGCTCGCCGTGACGCTGGGCGCGGTGGGCCTCGCCAAGGCACAGCTGGCCGCCTACAAGAAGCTCCCCTACGCCATCGACATGGACCGCCTCGTCGCCGGCGGGCTCCTACACGACGTGGGCAAGCTGGTCGAGAGCGAGCGCAAGCCGGACGGCAGCTGGAAGAAGAGCCGCAAGGGCGAGTACGCCCGCCACCCCATCTCCGGCGCCATCTTCTGCGCCAAGGTCGGGCTGCCCGACGACATCGTCAACACCGTCGCCTGCCACGCCAAGGAGGGCGAGGGTGCCCCGAAGGTGCTGGAGACGGTGCTCATCCACCAGGCCGACTTCGCCACCTTCGATCCGCTGGTCATGCAGTCCAAGGGTCAGCTCATCCAGTAGTGCGGGAGGCATCCATGGGTCAGACGCTCATCGAGAAGATCCTCAGCAACCACTCGGGCGGGAAGGCCGTGAAGCCCGGCGACATCGTCGACGTGTTCATGGACGTCCGCGCGGCCCGCGACTTCGGCGGCGCCAACGTCGTCAAGAACCTCAAGGACGCGGGCCTCAAGGTCGCCGACCCCACCCGCACCGCCTTCACCTTCGACTGCAACCCCACCGGCTCGGACCAGAAGTACGCGGCCAACCAGCAGGCCTGCCGCCTCTACGCCCGCGAGCACGGCATCCGCGTCTACGACATCGACGCCGGCATCGGCACGCACCTCGCCATCGAGCAGGGCCTCGTGGGCCCTGGCGGCACGCTGGTCTCCACCGACTCGCACGCCAACATCCTGGGGGCCATCGGCGCCTTCGGGCAGGGCATGGGCGACGTGGACATCGCTGCGGCCTGGGCGCATGGGCGAATCTGGTTCCAGGTCCCGCCCTCGGTGAAGGTGGTCTTCAAGGGCACGCCCTCCCGGAACGCGACCGCCAAGGACCTGATCCTCGCGGCGCTCAAGGTGTTCGGCGCGAACGGCCTGCTCGGCTACTCGGCCGAGTTCAGCGGCCCGGCCATCGAGGCGCTGGACCTCGCCGGACGCATCACCGTGGCGTCGATGGGCACCGAGATGGGCGCGATCATCGTGCTCATCCCGCCCTCGCCCGCGATCATCGAGTTCAGCAAGCAGGCCGGCGCGGCCTTCACCCCCGCGTTCGCGGACCCCGACGCCCAGTACGAGAAGACCTTCGAGGTGGACGTGAACAACCTCGAGCCGATGATCTCGCGGCCCGGCCACCCGGAGGACGTGGTGGACGTGCGCGTGGTCGCCGGGACTCCGGTCGACTCGGTGATCATCGGGTCGTGCACCAACGGCCGCTACGAGGACATCCGCGCCGCGACCGAGCTGTTGCGCGGGCGCAAGGTCGCCCCGGGTGTGGTCCTGAAGATCGTCCCCGCCACCGATGTCATCTGGCAGCGCTGCCTCAAGGACGGTCTCTTCGCCGACCTCAAGGAAGCCGGAGCGATGATCGGCAACGCGGGCTGCGCGGGCTGCGCCGCCGGGCAGATCGGCCAGAACGGCCCCGGGGAGGTCACCGTCTCGACCGGCAACCGCAACTTCGAGGGCAAGCAGGGCCAGGGCAAGGTGTTCCTCGCCAGCGCCGAGACGGCAGCCGCCACCGCCATCGCGGGCGTCATCACCACCGCCGCGCAGATCCGCAGCGGCGAGTCCGCCACCCGGCCCATCCTCCCGCGCATGCCCAAGCCCGCGCCCAAGTCCGAGAAGCCGGCCGGCAGCGCCGGGCCCAAGCCGCTCAAGATCAAGGGCCGCGTGTGGGTGGTCGCGAAGGACAACGTCGACACCGACATGATCTTCCACAACAAGCACCTGGCCATCACCGACCTGAAGGAGATGGGCCAGCACACCTTCGGCAACCTCGAGGGGTGGAAGGACTTCGCGAAGAAGGCGAAGCCGGGCGACATCGTGGTGACCGGCAAGAACTTCGGGTGCGGCAGCTCGCGGCAGCAGGCGGTGGACTGCTTCAAGAGCCTGGGCGTCTCGCTGATCGTCGCCGAGTCCTTCGGCGCCATCTACGAGCGCAACGCCATCAACAACGCGATGCCCATCCTCAACGCCCCGGTCGCCGGACAGCTCAAGGACGGTGAGGAGGTCGAGGTGGACTTCGTGACCGGGGCCATCAAGCGCGCGGACGGCAGCGTGCTGCAGGGCAAGCCCTTCCCGCAGGTGCAGCTCGACATCTACCAGCGCGGCGGCCTGCTGGGCGGGTGAGCCGACGACTCTCGGAAACGAACACGGCTGGATCAAGTGAGGCACGGACCATGGGACAGACTTTCGCGGAGAAGCTGCTCTCGCTGAAGGCGGGGCGGACCGTGGTGGTCGGGCAGATCGTGACGGTGCAGCCGGACCGGCTGCTCACGCACGACAACACCTCGGCCATCGTCGGGAAGATCGGCAAGGACCTGAAGGAGTTCGGGGTCAAGCGGCCGGACATGCACTGCATCGTCCTGGACCACGTGGTCCCCGCCTCCACCGAGAAGGACGCGGCCAACCACAAGAAGGCCCGCGAGTACGCCAGCGCCTACAAGATCAAGAACTTCTACGACGTGGGCATCGGCGTCTGCCACCAGGTGATGGTCGAGAAGGGGCTCGCCCTCCCCGGCCAGTTGGTGGTCGGCAGCGACTCGCACACCTGCATGTACGGCGCGCTCGGCGTCTTCGCGACCGGCATCGACCGCACCGAGGCGGCCTCGCTCATCCTCACCGGCGAGACCTGGCTCAAGGTGCCGCCGACCATCAAGGTCACCCTCACCGGCAAGCTGGCGAAGAACGTCACCGCCAAGGACCTGGTGCTGACCATCATCGGCAAGCTCGGCGCGGACGGCGCGACCTACGCCGCGGTCGAGTTCCACGGGCCGGGGGTGGGCACGCTCTCCATGGACGAGCGGCTCACCATCGCCAACATGGGCATCGAGATGGGCGCCAAGATCGCCGTCTTCGAGCCCGACGAGACGGCGCAGCACTACCTCGAGCAGCACGGGACGAAGCGCGGCTCCTACCCGCTCGTCTGGGCCGACGCGGACGCGAGCTACTGGCAGAAGCTGGACCTCGACCTCGCCACGCTGCCGCCGGTGGTCGCCAAGCCGCACACGGTGGACAACGTGGTCCCGGTGAAGGACGTCGAGGGCACCAAGATCGACCAGTTCCTCATCGGCACCTGCACCAACGGCCGCGACAGCGACTTCGAGCAGGCCGCGGCGATCCTCAAGGGCAAGAAGCTGCCCGCGACCGTGCGCCTGCTGGTGCTCCCGGCGTCGAAGGAGATCCTGCAGCGCGGGCTCGCCTCGGGCGTCTTCGCGACGCTGGTCGAGGCCGGGGCGATGCTGCTGCCCCCTGGCTGCGGCCCGTGCCTCGGCGCGCACATGGGCGCGCTCGCGCCCGGTGAGAAGTGCCTGTCCACGTCCAACCGCAACTTCAAGGGCCGCATGGGCTGCAACGAGTCGGAGATCTACCTCGCCAGCCCGGCGACCGTGGCCTACAGCGCCCTGTTCGGCGTCATCCGCGATCCGCGAGAGGAGGCGGCCAAGTGAAGACCTGGAACTACGGGAACGACATCAACACCGACATGCTGTTCCCCGGGAAGTACACGTACACCTGCTCGACGGCGCCCGAGATCCTCCCGCACCTGCTGGAGGACCTGGACCCCAAGTTCGCCAAGGAGGCGAAGAAGGGGGACATCATCCTCGCCGGCTCCAACTTCGGCTGCGGCAGCTCCCGCGAGCAGCCCGCGCTCGGCCTGCAGGCCCTGGGCATCGAGGCGGTCGTCGCCAAGAGCTTCGCGCGCATCTTCTACCGGGCGGCCATCAACCAGGGCCTCCTGCTGGTCGAGTGCGCCGAGGCGGTGGACGCCTTCAAGCCGGGCGACGAGGTGAAGGTGGACGCCGCGGCGGGCACGGTGAGCGTCGCGGGCAAGGCCTTCACCTTCCCCCCGCTCCCCAAGGAGATCCTCGCCATCCGCGAGGCCGGCGGGCTCATCGAGTACGCACGCGCCAAGCTCAGGAAGGAGAAGGCAAATGGCTGAGGCTGGACGCAAGGGGAAGGACGTCCGCAGCGACTGCTACGTCACGCTCGAGCCCGGCGGCAGCGGGCTGCGCATCGAGGTCGTCTCCAAGGTCGAGGTGATGTACGGCGCGGCCATCCGCGAGCAGGCGGAGCTGGTCTGCAAGACCCTGGGCATCGTCAACGCCTCCTTGAAGATCGAGGACGCCGGCGCGCTGCCCTTCACCCTCTCCGCGCGCATCGAGGCCGCGGCGCGGCGGGCCAAGGTCCCCATTCCACGCCCCGCCTTGGCCGAGCCGATGGGCAACCCCATCCCGCCCAGCTCGCGAGACCGGCTGCGCCGCTCGCGCCTGTACCTGCCTGGCAACGAGCCGAAGTTCATGCTCAACGCAGGGCTGCACGGGCCCGACGGAGTGATCCTCGACCTCGAGGACAGCGTCGCGCCTGCCGAGAAGGACGCCGCGCGCGTGCTGGTGCGCAACGCGCTCATGGCCATCGACTTCTGCGGCTCGGAGCGCCAGGTCCGCATCAACCAGATCCCCGCGGGGCTCGACGACCTGGACTTCGTGGTCCCGTACGGGGCGCAGCTCATCCTCATCCCCAAGTGCGAGACCGCCGAGCACGTCCGCCTGGTGCAGCAGCGCATCGACGAGCTCTCGCCGACGCAGCCGGTGTACCTCATGCCCATCATCGAGAGCGCGCTGGGGTGCTTCAACGCCCTGGCCATCGCCACCGCGTCGCCCGCAGTCGTCGCGCTCACGATTGGCCTGGAGGACTACACCGCCGACATCGGCGCGCAGCGCACGCTCGAGGGCAAGGAGAGCTTCTGGGCGCGCAGCATGGTGGTCAACGCCGCCAAGGCCGCGGGGCTGCAGGCCATCGACACCGTGTTCTCCGACGTGGCGGACATGGAGGCGCTGAAGCGGTCGGTCGCCGAGGCCAAGGGGCTGGGCTTCGAGGGCAAGGGCTGCATCCATCCGCGGCAGATCGCGGTGGTGCACGAGGCCTTCGCCCCCGACGACGCCAGCCTGGAGAAGGCCAAGAGGATCGTCCTCGCCTTCGAGGACGCGCAGAAGCGCGGCCTGGGGGTGGTCTCGCTGGGCAGCAAGATGATCGACGCGCCGGTGGTGAAGCGCGCGCTGGCGACCGTGCGGCTCGCGGTGGCGATGTGCAAGCTCGACCCCAACTGGCGTGACGCGACCCCGGAGGTGAAGGCGCCATGAGCGACACCGTGATCAACGCAGCCGGCCGCGCCGTGCCCACCAGCATCAACGGCAAGCCGGCGATCCCGTTCAAGGGCGTGGACAAGTTCCACGCCGAGGGGCGCACCGCGTCCCGGCCCATCGTCACCTGCGCCGACTTCCCTGAGGACGGCGACAAGCGGGTGCCCGACCTGAAGACCGCGCTGCAGCGCTGCGGGCTCAAGAGCGGGATGACCATCTCCACGCACCACCACTTCCGCAACGGCGACCTGGTCTCCAACCAGATCTTCGACATCGCCGCAGAGCTGGGTGCGAAGGACCTGACCTGGTTCCCCAGCGCCTCGTTCCCCTGCCACGAGCCGCTGATCAAGCACCTGGACTCGGGTGTCATCCACCACATCGAAGGCTCGATGAACGGCAAGCTCGGCGACTACACGTCGCAGGGCAAGATGAAGGGGATGGGCGTGCTGCGCTCGCACGGCGGGCGCTACCAGGCGGTGCAGGACGGCGAGGTGCACATCGACATCGCCGTCATCGCCGCGCCCTCGGCGGACTTCTTCGGGAACGCCAACGGCGTGAACGGGCCCTCGGGCTGCGGCCTGCTCGGCTTCGCGCTCGCCGACTCGGAGTACGCGGACAAGGTCATCGTCGTCACCGACAACCTCGTGCCGTTTCCGTGCGTGCCCTGGCAGATCCAGGGGCAGCACGTGGACTGCGTGGTGGTGATGGACAAGATCGGCGACCCCTCGAAGATCGTCTCGGGGACCACCGAGGTGACCAAGAGCCCCGACCGGCTGCGCATCGCGGAGCTGGCCGCGCAGTTCGTGCGGGCCTCCGGGCTGATGAAGGAGGGCTTCTCCTTCCAGGCCGGCGCCGGCGGGACCACGCTCTCGTTCTCCATCTACCTCGCGGAGATGATGCGCCAGCAGAAGATCAAGGGCGCCTTCGCGCGCGGCGGCAGCAACAAGTACCTGGTGGAGATGCTGAAGGAGGGCCTCATCGGGTACATCCTCGACGGCCAGACCTTCGACCTCGACGGCGTGCGCTCGATGCGCGACGACCCGCGGCACCTCGCGACCAGCCCCTTCACCAGCTACAACTTCCACGGCAAGGGCAACTTCGCATCGCTCGTGGACGTCTGCGTACTCGGGGCCACGGAGATCGACACCAGCTACAACGCCAACGTGGTGACGCACTCCGACGGGCGGCTGCTGCACGGCATCGGCGGCTGGCAGAACTGCCTGTACTCGAAGTGCGTGATGCTGCTGGTCCCGGCGTTCCGCGACAGGATCCCGGTGGTGCTCGACCAGGTCACCACGGTCTGCGGGCCGGGCGAGCTGATCGACGTGGTGGTGACCGAGCGCGGCATCTGCATCAACCCGCTGCGGCAGGACCTCATCGATGCAGTGAAGGGCAGCTCGCTCCCGCTGCTCACCATCGAGGACCTGAAGCGGCAGGTGGACAAGATGTGCGGTGGTCCGCCGGCGAAGCCCAAGCGCACCGACAAGGTCGTCGCGGCCATCAAGTGGGTCGATGGCACGGTGATCGACTCGGTGCGGCAGATCGCACCGAAGTAGCGGACTCGGCCAGCAGACGGGAGCCGGGGGATGAATCCCCCGTCTCTATCTTGGACGGACCGAGCTCGGATGAAGCCCGCTGGCGCGGGCTGGTCGCTCCGTCTTCAAGAGACATCTAGCCGGCTTGCGCCGGCTTCAACTGGAGCGTCAATCCGTCCCAGTCGGAGTCGGGGGATTCATCCCCCGACTCCCTCCGTGGCGCTGGACGAAGCCCCGGCGACCGGGTACCCACTCCACCTTCCATGTGGACGCCCAGCCAACCCGAGCCCCGCCGATGAGCACCCCCGAGAGCGGCTCGAGACTCTCGCCGAAGGCCCTCGCCCTGGGAGCGCTGCTGGTCGGCATTCCCATCGCCGGTGGCCTCTTCCTGCTCACCCGCGGCGGCACCGACGTCTCCGTCCCCATCCCCCCGGGGCTCGTCACGGACGCCACCTGGGCGAACGGACAGGCCCGGGCGCTCTCACGGGCCCGTACCGAGGGCAGCACGGTCGTCCGGACCATCTGCGCGCGCGCCGCCGATGGCCGGGACCTCGCCTGCGGCGAACTCCGAGACGACCTGCCCTGGAACGGGAGCTTCATCGACTGGATCGTCCCCGGCACGGGCGACCCGCTGATGGGCGGGGTGCGGCGCTACCGCGACGGCAAGCGCCAGGGCCTCTGGCAGACCTTCGCCCACGACGGCTCGGTGCTGGTGGAGATGGACTACGAGGCCGACCGGCTGCTGCAGCGGCGCGTGCGCACTGGAACCGGCGAGCTGCGCACCCCCACCCTGCCCGACCACATGCCCAAGGGTGTGCTGCCGGTCACCCCCGAGGAGAGCCGCCGATGACCTCGACCACGAGGGCGCTCAGGACCTCGCTCATCTCCATCGCGACCGACCTGACCCTCATCGGCATCAAGGCCGCGCTGGGGGCGCTGACCGGCAGCCTCGCCATCGTCGCCGACGCCTGGCACAGCTTCTCGGACCTGGTCGTCTCGCTCACCGTCCTCGCCGGCATCCTGCTCCGGCGCCGCGTCTCGGCCCCCGACGGCAGCTTCCCTCCCTGGGTCCGGCGGGTCGAGTCCGGCATCGCGTACGTGGTCTCGCTGCTCATCCTCTACGTGCCCTACGAGATCGTCACCGGCCTGCGCGCCGCCAGCACCGGGCCCCTGCGCCACGCCCCCCTCGCGATCGGCGGGCTGCTCGTCTGCGTCGGGCTCGCCTGGTTCATCTCGCGGCTGAAGCTGATGGTCGGGAAGGAGACCGACTCCCCCGCCCTCACCGCCGACGGCTACCACAGCCTCACCGACGTGCTCAGCACCGTCGCGGTCCTCCTGGCGGTGATGGGCCGGCTCATCGACGTGAACCTCGACGGCGTGGTCGCGGTGGGCATCGCCGCGCTCATCGGCCTCACCGGCGTCGAGCTGTTCGTCTCCTCGGTCGTGGGCCTCGTGCGCGGGACCGACCTCAAGGTCTTCGCGCTCGGGGACTGGCTCAAGGAGAAGGTGCAGGCGCTCGCCCCCGCGCGAGCTGCGCCGACCCCGGAGTGCCCCGCCGCCGAGCCGGAGCCCGCCGAGCCTTCCCCGCCGGTCGAGCGCAAGCCGCTGTCGCGCATCCAGAAGATCGCGGGGCCGCGCCTG
>CAZAIE010000172.1:0-10054 GCA_964485035.1 uncultured Myxococcaceae bacterium
GGCAGACCAGGACCACGATGCAGGGTCGTAGAGTTCGACACTGGCCTCGTACCCCGTGCCACCGCCGACAGCGAGCACCTTCCCGTTCGGCAGCGGCACCAGCTCGTGGCTGACGCGAGCGGTTCCCATCGGGCGCGTCGCAAGCGAAACCCTGCTCTCGGGGTTGAAGATCTCTGCCGTTGTCGTGGCCGTGCCGTTGACGCCACCGCTGACCAGGACCTTGCCGTCTGCCAGGAGCGCTACCGCACACCGCTCCCGTGCCGCCTGCAGGTGGCCATACGAAGAGAAAGTGCCGACGACGGGGTCGTAGAGTTCAACCGTCTTCGTGTCGCCCAGAATGAGGGCCTTCCCGTTCCCGAGAAGCATCGCAGCGGGACTTGAGCGCGCGTCGGCCATGGAGGGCCCGGAGGACCACTTGCCGGTAGCAGGATCGTAGAGTTCCGTGGTCGAGGTCACTTGCCTGGTCCCGTCGTTGAATCCGACATAGCCCCCGACCACCAGCACCTTCCCGCTCGAAAGCAGCACTGCTGCGTGGTTGCCACGCCCGCTGGCCAGTGAGCCGGTCGTGGACCAGGCGCCCGTCGCCGGGTCGTAGAGCTCCGCGCTGGCGTGGAACGGCAGGGGCGTCAGCATCGGGCTCCCTCCGACCACCAGGACCTTGCCGTTGCGTAGAAGCGTCGCCGTGTGCGAGTGGCGAAAAGTCGTCATCGCGTTGGCCGAGCTCCACGTACCCGCAACCGGATCGTAGAGCATGGAGCCCGCCCCCCCTGCCGCGTCCCGGCCGCCAGCCACGAGGACCTTGCCGTCGCGGAGTCGCGTCGCCGTGTGGTGGATACGTCCCGGCATGGAACCCGCCGAACTCCAGACCCCATCACCGAACCCATCGAGCGCGACCCGGCCCCAACCCCCGACGCCGGCAGAGAAGGACGCCATCGCCGAGCGGGGGCCGTAGACGGTGGGCTTGAAGAGGACGCGGACGAAGCACGCCCCGCCCCCAGGGATCCCGGACGAGAGACAGTCGCCGGACGAGCGAGCGGGCAGCACGAAGTCCGCCCGCGTGGCCCCGCTGATCCAGACGGAGATGGGACTGGACGCCTCGGCCCCCTCGTTCGTGACCAGGAAGCTCTGCTCCGCGGACATCTGGCCGACGCCTGTCCTTGCGAAGCTGAGCCCGGTCGCCGTGGTGGTGAGCAGCGCGGGCGTGACGCCGGTGCCCACCAGGGCGATGGTTCCGCTGCCTCCGGTTGCTGCGGAGAAGGCCAGCGACGCCGACTGCCCGCCGAGCCCCGACGGCTCGAAGGCCACTCGGATCGTGCAGCCCTGCCCCGCCGCGAGAACGGTGGTCCCGGAGACGCAGTCGCCGGCAGCGGCTGCGGGCAGCGCGAAGCTGCCGGGGTTCGTGCCGCCGCGTGTGAGGGCGATGACACTCGACGAAACCTCGCCGGTGTTCCGCAGCGCGGCTCCGCCGCAACCGAAGTGCTCGTGCCGACCATCCAGCGGCGGAGCCGCGGTCGACAGTCGACAGTTGAGGGTCGAGAGCAGGCCTCACGACCCGCCGGCCGGTTGCTGCGGTGCACTACAAATCCTCCCGCCCCGAGAAGCTTTCGAGCGGTAGTAGTTCAGGGTGAGGCTGAGCTCGGACGAGTGACCGACTCCGGTGTGGGGGAAGGAGAGCGCCGTGGCCGAGGCGACGAGGTTCGCGGGCGAAAGGCCGGTCCCGACGAGCGGCACGGACCCCGAGCCGAAGCCCAGCGTGGCGCTGCGAGCCCCGGCAGCGATCGGACCGAAGACGACTCGCACGGTGCAGGACTCGCCCTGCGCCAGCTTCGTGGTACCGGAGACGCAGTCGCCGCTCGCGAAGGGCTGCAGGGTGAAGTCGCGGGAGTTGGTCCCGCCGAGCGCGAGGGTGATGGGGCTGGAGGTCGCCTCGCCGCCGTTGGTGAGCGTGAAGCTCGCCTCGGCCGAGAGACCTCCGACGACGGTGCTCGCGAACGACAGGCCGGTGCTCGTCGTGCCCACCACGGCGGGATTCAGAGTGGTGCCGCTGAGGGCGACACTGCCGGAACCGCCCGTGGCCGCGGAGAAGGACAGCGACGCGGTGCGGGTCCCGGACGCGGTCGGCGAGAAGACCGCCCGGACCGAGCAGGACTGCCCCGGCGCCAGCGTGGTGGTGCCCGAGATGCAGTCGCCGGCGGCGGAGGGCTGCAGCGTGAACTCGGCGGCGTTCGCGCCCGCCATCGTCAGGGTGATGCCGCTCGAGGTCTGCTCGCCCGTGTTGGTGATGACGAAGCTCGCCTCCCGGGAGGTCTCTCCGACGAGCGTCGGCGCGAAGGTCAGCGCGGACGTCGTGGTGCCGAGGTTGGCGGGCGCGATGCTGGTGCCCTCGAGCGGAACGCTGTCTGACCCGCCGACGTCGGCCGCAAACGTCAGCAATGCACCGTGCGGTCCGGCCAGCGGGGAGCTGAAGACGACGCGGACGACACAGGACTCGCCGTGGGCGAGGACCGTGCTGCCCGAGACGCAGTCGCCCGGACCGGCAGGTTGCACGGTGAACGCCTCGGGCTCCACGCCACCGAGACCGACGGTGAGCGCGCTCGAGGACTCCTCTCCGGCGTTGGTGATGGTGACGCTCTTCTCGGTCGAGGGCTGCCCCGCCAAGGTGGGCCCGAAGATCAGCCCCAGGCTGGACGTTCCGAGGGCGGCGGGAGTGAGGGCGGTGCCAGAGAGGGAGACGCTGCCGGTGCCGCCCGAGACGGCGCTGAAGACCAGGGAGGCGCTGCGGGCCCCTGCGGCGGACGGCTGGAAGGTGAAGCGCAGCGAGCAGGAGGCCCCGGGCGCCAATACCGTCACGCCAGGGACGCAGTCTCCCGATGCCGCGGGCTGGAGCACGAAGTCGCTCGCGCCCACTCCGCCCAGGGCAAAGTACAGACCGAGGGCGCTGGAGGCCTCCTCGCCCCCGTTCGTGATCGTGACACGCTGCTCGGCCGAGGTCCGCCCGACTGCCGTGGGCGCGAACACCAAGCCGGCACTGGCTGAGAGGCTCGCCGGTCGCAAGGCGCCGACGTCAGGCTGTCCAACTCCCGCGTCGGCGGGCACCTCGCCAGCATCATCGCCGGGCGTGCCGACATCGATCCCCGTCGTGCCGGCGTCGTCTCCCGTCGTGGAAGCGTCGTCGCCGGTCGTCCCGGCATCGTCCCCCACGCCTGCGCCGCCGTCGCTTCGCTCACCCGCATCGAAGGACTGGGCGTCCCTCTCCGTTCCTGCATCGGGTGACGCTTCCACGGCGGCATCTGCGATCACGACGCTGGAACTCTCACATCCAGCAGTCAGGAGCGCGAGGGCGACCACGAGGGGGCGGAGGAGGAGCTGTACATCGGGTGAGTATCCCGACGCACAGCGAGACGTACAAGAACCCGGCTCGTCGCCGTGGCAGGGAAAGCCCCGCCGCCACTCACTCCGCGCGTGCGCCCACCTCGCGCACCTGCGGCGTCGAGCCTGGGACGCCTGATGCCCCGACCGGCTCGAACCTCCCGCCCAGACAGCCCGCGAGGAACCGCTCGGTGCGCGCGTAGAAGTCCAGCCGGTTCTCCGGCCGCACGAAGCCATGGCCCTCGTCGGGATAGAGCACGTAGGTCGCCCGTCCCCCGGCCTTCCCGATGGCCTCGAGCATCTGCTCCGACTCCCGCTGCGGCACCCGCGGGTCGTTGGCCCCCTGTCCGATGAGCAGCGGCGCGCGGATGCGCTCGGCGCGGAAGAGCGGAGACCGCGCGAGGAGGTCTTCCCGGGCCTTGGGGTCCTTCGGGTCGCCGACGAACGGGTGCCAGGTGCTGGACAGGAACGGCGCCCAGTTCGGCGGCAGGCCCTCGAGCAGGGTCACGAGGTTCGAGGGCCCGAAGAGATCCACCCCGCAGGCGAACGTCTCCGGGGACGCGGTGAGCGCCCAGAGCGTCGCGTAGCCGCCGTACGAGTCGCCCATGATCGCCACGCGCCGGGGATCGGCGACGCCCTGTGCCACCGCCCAGCGCACGCCGTCGACGAGGTCGTCGTGCATGCGGCGCCCGAACTGATGGATCGCCGCGTTCTTGAACTGCTTCCCGAAGCCCTCCGAGCCCCGGTAGTTCACCTGCAGCACCGCCCACCCGCGGCTGGCCAGGAACTGCACGAGACCGTCGTAACCCCAGACATCTCGAGTCCAGGGACCGCCGTGCACCAGCAGCACCAGCGGCAGGTTCCGGGGCGGCGTCCGGGCCGGGAGGGTCAGGTAGCTCGGAAGCGACAGTCCGTCCCGGGCACGGATCTCCACCGCCTTCATGGTGGCCAGCTCCAGCTTCTCCAGCTCGGGACGGGAGACGAAGAGCAGCGTCGCGGCGCGGCGGGTGCGGTCCCAGAGGTACGCGCGCCCGGACGAGGTGTCGCGGTCGAAGAGCACCACCCAGCGCGTGTCCGCCTGGTCGCCTCCAAGGAGGTAGAGGTCGCCCGTGTCGACCCGCGCCAGCGCGGCGAGCTCGGCCTTGAGCGAGGCGTCGAGGGCCTGCCAGCGCGTGCGGGCGCGGTTGAAGGCCACGGCGCGGACCTCGCGCGTGACGGGGTGCACGTCCACACCCTGGATGTCCGAGGACGCCTCCCCGGCAACCCGTCGCCGCTTCCCAGTGGCGAGGTCGAGCACGTCGAGCCCGAGGGTGTCGGCGCCCAGGTTGGAGAGCAGCTGCAGGCGCTTCCCGTCGGGCGAGAGCGCGAGCGGGTCGACCGTGTCCCGCAGGCCCCAGGTGAGCACCGTGCGCCAGCCCTCGCCCTCCTTCGCCTCCAGGCGCGCCGCCCCGTCGTCCGCCACCCGGACCCTCGCGCGGATCTCCAGGGACTCGTCCGCGAGCCAGGAGGTCACGTCGCCGGTGTTCAGCTCGAGCGGGCGCAGGTCGCCGGTCCGCAGATCCACGCGCCAGGCCTCGAAGGTGGCCTTGGGCGCGGCGGCGAAGAGGCTCGCGCCGCGGCGCTGGTTGCGCACCACCACCGCCTGCCCCGGCTTCTTCGGAGAGAGCTGCAGGTCGCACGGTCGGACGCCAGCGACCGAGGTGAGGCCGAGCACGCGGCCGTCTCCGGGGCGCACCGCGTAGAGGCGGAAGCGCTCGTCACCGGCCTCGTCCTGGAAGAAGAGGAGGTCGCCGTTGTAGGCCCAGAGGTAGCGCCGCACCCCGCGCCCCTTCTCGCGGGTGACCTGGCGGGGCGGCGCTTCCGGGGCATCCGTTGGGCGCGTCCAGAGCTGGAGCACGCCTGCGTCGTCGGGCTGCAGCCAGGCGAGCAGCGAGCCGTCCGGCGAGAGCTGGGGACTCGTCCGCTCGGGGTTTCCGAAGAAGAGCGCGCGCGGGATGGGCGGCGCGGGAGGAGGCGGAGCGACCGGAGCGGCGGCCAGCAGCGTCCCGACGAGCAGGAGGGTCGAGGAGGGCGACATCGACGGCAGTATCCCGCAGGAGCAGGCGACCCTGGCGACCCTGTCCACCCAAGTTCCCGGCCCCAGGCCCTCCGGCTCTGGAATAGTGCGCCCAACCCCGGAGGCAAACATGAGAGTCATCGCAGTGAACGGCAGCCCGAAGTCGGACGGAAACACCGCGCAAGCCCTGGCGATGGTGCTCGCGGAGCTGGAGAAGCAGGGCATCGAGACCGAGACGCTCCACGTGGGGAACAAGCCCGTGCGCGGCTGCCTCGCGTGCGGCCAGTGCGCCAAGGCCCGGGATGAGCAGTGCTCCATCAAGGACGACGGCGTGAACGCGTGGATCCAGCGGCTCAAGCAGGCCGACGGCATCGTCCTCGGGTCGCCGGTGTACTTCTCCGCCATCGCCGGGACGATGAAGTGCTTCCTGGACCGCGCCTTCTACGTCTCGGGGGTGAACGGCGGTCTCTTCAACCGCAAGGTCGGCGCCTCGGTCGTGGCCGTGCGGCGCTCCGGCGGGCTGCCCACCTTCAACCAGCTGACCAACTACCTCAGCTACGCCGAGATGCTCGTCGCCTCCTCGAACTACTGGAACGTCATCCACGGCGCGCGTCCCGGCGAGGTGGCCCAGGACGCGGAGGGCACGCAGATCATGCGGGTCCTCGGGCGGAACATGGCGTGGATGCTCAAGCTCGTGGAGCACGGCCGGGACGCCGTGCCTGCGCCGGAGCGGGAGCGCAAGGTGATGACCAACTTCATCCGATGAGCGCGGGCAGGAGGCGAACGCCCACCTGCCACCGGCTTGAAGTCCAGTCCCCAACAGACCGATCATGGTGGCTCGCTCACGGTCGCCCGGTGGGCCACAACCGCAGAAGAGGAACCCCATGAAGCAGATCGCCCGCGCCGCCCTTCGCCTTGTCCTGCTCGCCGTCCCCTGCGTCATCGCCGCGTGTTACGGCATGTCCGCCCGATTCACCAAGCAGGGCAGAGTCATCGACAAGGACAGCCATGTCGGCGTCGGGGACATCAAGGTCGGGTGCATCGACAGCACTGGCAAGGAGGTGGCGTCCGCCATCACCACTACCGCCTGGGTCGACCCTGCATCTGACGGGGGAGAGAGAGCACCCGACGCCGGCGTGGAGGTTCCGGACACGACCACCGGGACCTACACCCTGTGGCACGACATCGAGTGCGCTCACCTCGAGGTGACGGACACCAAGAGCCCGGCGCGATACGTGGCCCAGCCGAACGTGCCTTACGCCGTAGAGACCGTCCTGCTGGAGAAGGTGAAGTAGCGAAGGCGTCCGATTCCTGGAACCAGTCGGTCACGGAGCGCACGAGGCCGCAGCTCTTCGTGCGCGACCTGCCGACCGCGGCCCCCCTCGCCGTGCACGTGGTCGAGGGGCTGGCCCGTAGCTCCGAGACCTGTCCGCCTGAAGGCTGTCGCACTCGACCAGTTCGCGCGGCAGCCCGCTCGCGCACGCGGGCCCGATGGACCGCCACCACGGATGCTGCTCCAGCGCCTGGAGGCCTTGACCTCCTCCTTCCGACCGGCCGCCTTCGCCAGCCGCACGAGGCGCACGTGCAGGCACAGGAATGTCAGCTGCAGCTCCACCCGGGAGCCGTCCTTCGCCTCGGCGGTGACCGCGGGCAGGGCCCGCTCGTACCGCTAGGCCGCCAGCACCGCCTCGCCCCGCTGGTCGGCCAGCGCGCCGGTCCAACGGGTCTCGGGCCGCGCCGGACTACAGGCCAACACCAGGGAAAGGACCAAAGGCGACATCGCGACCTCCGACGAACAGTGTGGGACCGGGTGGGAGTGACGGACCGCACACCCGGCTCCCGGACCGCCTTCCTGGAACCCGAAACCGCCAGAAATGGCCTGAAAGGGCCCTGGAAGCCCCGCCCCGGGGTCGAGGGAGGGGGATCGCTACTTCAATAGGACTGGTCGCTCCAGCGTGGCTCCTGGGGCCGCCCAGGAGCCCCCAGAGGCCTTCCCGGACGATCCGCAAGATGCTGATATCGCTTGCCTTTTACGCCCCACCAAAGCCCCTGCTACGCGCACTTGCCCCCGAGGCAGCTCGCCGACTCGCAGTCGGAAGGGAGCAGACAGCTCTTCCCGCCGCCACACTTGGCACAGGACTGGCCGCCGCAATCGATGTCCGTCTCGTCGCCGCTCTTCTTCCTGTCCGTGCAGCCGGGCGAGAGACACTTTTTGTCGCACCAGTCCTCCAGGCATTCCTTGTCGCAGCGGCCGGAGTCGCAATCCGAGTTGCCGAGGCAGTCTCGACCGAGCGCGCACTTCTTGATGCACACGCCGCCGCAGTCCACGTCGGCCTCATCGTTGTCCTTCTTCCCGTTCGAACAGTTGCCCTTGCGGCAGCGGCC
This sequence comes from uncultured Myxococcaceae bacterium, assembly GCA_964485035.1. GTDB lineage: Bacteria > Myxococcota > Myxococcia > Myxococcales > UBA5297 > CAZAIE01. The sequence continues at coordinate 7,811 of CAZAIE010000172.1, forward strand.
CGCCGTGCACTCCCCCAGGGTGCAGTCCGAGGCGACGACGCAGCGCCGGTCATTGGCGCACTTGGGGCAGGTCCCGCCGCCGCAGTCCTGGTCGGACTCCGCGCCGTTCCACACGCCGTCGGTGCACGAGGGCTCGACGCACTTGCCCTCGACGCAGCCCTGGCCGGCCGGGCAGGTCACGCGGCCGCAGGTGTCCTGGAGGCAGCGCTGAACGCAGTCGGCGCAGGGCTTGTTGCACACGAAGTCCGCTGGGCACTTCTCGCTGCCACAGGAGGTGGGGAAGCAGACGCCCCCGGCGCAGACCTCCCCAGCGACGCAGGTCACGCCCTGACACTGGGGGAAGGCGCACGCGCCGTTCACGCAGGCCTTTCCCCACGGACACGCCGCGCCGTCGCACGACCGCGGCCAGCACTTGCCCGACACGCACAGCGTGGTCTCGGGGTCCGGGGTGATCGGCGGCGGAGGCCCGTCGCTGCAGGCCGCGAGCGCGAGGAGGCAACAGAGCCAGAGGGGACGGGTTCGAGCGATCATGGCGCGGAAGGGTAGCACGATGGGGCTGGGGTGCCTGCTACAGCCACGGCTCGCGCCTCACCTACGCGTCTCTGCCTCCTCTTCACTGCCCGGAGGCGAAGACCTGCAGCTCTGTCTCGCTTCGTTCGTCTTGCACACGCACGCACGCACGCGCACGCATGCCCGCCCTACCGCCGTGGCAGCAGGTGGAACAGCACCGTGGCCACGGTCTTCGCGTCCACGATCTCCCCGCGGCGGATCATCTCCACCACCGTCTCCGGCGCAGTGGGGTGCACCTCGATCTGCTCGGTCGCGTCCAGCCGCTGCGCGGTGGGCTCGAGCCCCTCGGCCCGGAACGCCCACATCCGCTCGTCGCTCACCCCGGGCGCCAGGTAGAAGTCGAGCAGCGGCTCGAGCCGCCTCGCCCGATACCCCGTCTCCTCCTCCAGCTCCCGAGCCGCGCAGACCCGGGGCTCCTCGCCGCGCTCGCGCGTCCCCGCGGGCAGCTCCCACAGCACCTCGCCCAGCACGTGGCGGTGGTTGCGGATGAGCACCAGCCGCCCGTCGTCGAGCACCGGCAAGAGCACCACCGACCCCGGGTGCACCACCAGCTCCCGCAGCTCCGTCCCCCCACCGCGCGTCGGCACCTCGCGCCGCTCCACGTCGAAGCGCCTGCCTCGCAGCACCACCTCTCCCATCGCAGCCTCCAATCCGTCCTGCGCGCTCCATCCTGCCACCTGTGAATGCGCCGGCGGATCTGGTAGTCCCAAGTCCCACCTCCGGGCACCTCCGGAGCGAACATCGCGTCGGGCCGGACGAGGAGCACCCCATGCAACCCAGACTGTCGTTGGGAGCGCTGTGCCTTCTGCTGGCTGCGTGTCAGCAGCCCGTGGACATCGAGCTGCCCGACACCGGGACCGCCTGCACCCCCAAGACCTGCGCCCAGCAGGGCAAGAACTGCGGCTCCGTCCCCGACGGCTGCGGCAACACGCTCGCCTGCGGCGTCTGCACCGACCCCGAGACCTGCGGCGGCGCCGGCACCGCCAACGTCTGCGGCGCCTGCGACCCCGCCACCTGCCGCTCGCTGGGCAAGGACTGCGGCTCGGTCGACGACGGCTGCGGGACGATGCTCGACTGCGGCAGCTGCACGCTCCCCAAGACCTGCGGCGGCGGGGGCTCCCCCAACGTCTGCGCCGAGTGCACGCCCGAGACCGACGCCGCGTTCTGCGCCCGGGTGAAGAAGGACTGCGGCAGCGTCACCGCCCCGGACAGCTGCGGCAAGGGCCGCACCGTGGACTGCGGCACCTGCGTGGGCCCGGCGACCTGCGGCGGCGGCGGCGCCCCCAACGTCTGCGGCTCGCCGTGCACCGCGGAGACCGACGCGGCCTTCTGCCAGCGCCTGGGCAAGGACTGCGGCGAGCTGAACGGCGCGGACAACTGCGGCCGGCAGCGCACCGCCGGCTGCGGCTCCTGCGCGGGCGGCTTCACCTGCGGCGGCGGGGGCGTCCCCAACGTCTGCGGGAGCCTGGCATGCACCAGCGAGACCGATGCGGCCTTCTGCCTGCGCCTGGGCAAGGACTGCGGCGCCTTCTCCGCCACCGACAACTGCGGCAAGGCCCGCGCCGCCGAGTGCGGGACCTGCGCGGCGCCCAAGACCTGCGGCGGCGGCGGGGTCCCCAACCGCTGCGGCTCCGGCGGCTGCACGGCGGAGACCGACGCCGAGCTCTGCGCGCG
>CAZAIE010000173.1:0-7442 GCA_964485035.1 uncultured Myxococcaceae bacterium
ACGTCACCGCGCAGCGGCGGGCCGAGGCCGAGAGGGCGCGGCTAGCGCTGGCGGTGTCGCAGACCGCGGACGCCGTGGTGCTGGTCGACGAGGTGGGCAGGCTGGTCTACGGAAACGCCGCCGCCGCCGCGTTCCGGGGCACCACCCGCGAGCAGCTGGTGGGTAGCTCGCTTGCGACCTTCGTCTCCAACGTCGAGGACCCGGGGATGCTTACCTCCATCCTGCGCTCGGTGCAGGCCGGGGCCACCTGGCGCGGGCAGTTCCGCACCCGGGGGCCGGACGGCACGCAGCGCACGCTGGAGGGCGTGTTCTCGCCGCTGGGCTCTCCGGAGGAGCCGCACGCGGGCATCACCCTGGTGCTGCGCGACGTCACCGAGCAGCTCGCGGTGGAGGAGCAGCTGCGCCGCACCCAACGGCTGGACTCCCTGGGGGCGCTGGCCGGCGGGGTGGCGCACGACTTCGGCAACCTGCTCACCACCATCCTCGGGAACTCCGAGCTGATGTCCCTGGAGAGCGACCCCAGCGACCTCAAGCGGCACGCGGAGATGGTGACGCAGGCGGCGACGCGGGGGACGGAGCTGGTCAAGCAGCTGTTGCGCTTCGCCCGCGCCGAGCCCGCCGAGCGCGACGAGGTGGACGTGCACGCGGTGCTGCGCGAGCTGCAGCAGATGCTGGGCCGCACCCTGAACAAGAACCACCAGGTGGTGCTGGACCTGGACGCTGGGGCGGCGCGCATCCGCGGCAACAGCGGGCAGGTGATGCAGGTGCTGCTCAACCTGGCGCTGAACGCCCGGGACGCGATGCCCAAGGGCGGCAAGCTGACCTTCGCCACCCGCTCGGCCGGGGACCTGCTGGAGGTGCGCGTCACCGACACCGGCACGGGGATGACCCCGGAGGTGATGGCGCGCATCTTCGACCCGTTCTTCACCACCAAGCCGGCGGGGAAGGGCACCGGGATGGGCCTGGCGATGAGCTACTCCATCGTCAAGAGCCACGGCGGGTCCATCGAGCCGCAGAGCGAGGTGGGGGTGGGGACCACCTTCGTCTTGCGCTTCCCGCTGGTGGTGCAGGCGCCGGAGCGCGCGGCGGGGTGAAGCGAGCGTGTGCGAGCGAGCGTGGGGCGGGTTGAGAGGACCGTGTCCGCCTCGCATCACTCAGCAAGGGAAGTCTCCGATGTGCCGCCGCCCCTTCTTCGCTGCTCTCATCGCCGCGCTGCTGGCAGGTTGCCCGAGGCCCGACGCAAGGGAGCCGGGTGCCGATGCCGGTCCGCGGGTCAGCGCGCAGACGCGCCAGCAGTTCGACGGGCTCTACAAGAAGTGGGAGGAGGTGCAGGGCTCACCGCAGCGGCGGTTCCGCTCGGACGACTCCTACGCGACGGGACCGGAGTACGAGGCGCTCGTCGCGATGGGCAAGCGCGCCGTCCCGCTGCTCATGGAGAAGATCGTCGCGGGCGAGTTCCGCATGAACGATGCGGTGGAGCGGATCACCGGGGTCGACATCGTCGCGGAGGGCCGGGCTCGCCCGGACAAGTCTTGGGAACCAGGAGGACCTCCGTTCGGAGCGCAGAGCACCTCGAAGCTCTGGGTCGAGTGGTGGGCGAAGAACCAGACCGGGGCGGAGTGGTACCCGTAGCACCGGGGCGCGAGCGCGACGCTTGCGTCACCGGACCAGGCGCCAGGACGAGCCCCCGCACCCGGTGTAGCATCGCCCCTCCCGGAACGGAGACCTCGGTCGAACGAACTGGGGTAGGGGGCTCGAGCCCGGACGCTCGCCTCCGCGGGGAAGGTGACCACGGATGCCATGGACTGAGGCCCGCGTGACCTCTCGGCAGCTGCTGCTCCTGCTCGCTGGCGCGCTCGTGGCGGTGAGGCTGTCGCAGGGCGTGGCTCCGGCGCCAACGCCCGGCCCGCAACCCGACGCGGGCACGCCGCTCGACGTCGTGCCGACCTGGGATGCCTCGGCGCTCGCCTCGGTCCTCGTCCCCGACGGTGGCGACCCGCGGCCGTTCTGCACCTCGCCCGGCGACGACCCGGTCGCCAGGCTTCCGGACACGTTGACGCGAACCGCCCACGACGCGCTGACCGCTTCGGAGAGCTGACCAACCAGCTTCTGCCCGAGGACCAACCGCTGGCCGCCTTCCTGGTCCGCGTGGTGAAGGGCGAGACTCGCGACGACGAGCGCCCGCCGGCGACGGTGCGCCGGCGGATCAAGTGCAAGAGCGAGAAGCGCACGGTCGATCTCTACGCCCGGGCGCTGGCCCGACGCGCCTGGCGGCTGCTGGCCGCGGGCAAGGCCGAGTTCCCGCGGGCGCTCGTGTTCGCGAACCGAAGCGTCGCAGAGGACGACACCGACCCGGTGGCGCTCGTGGTCCGGGCGATCACGAGCGAGCGACTCGGCCACCCGAGCGATGCCCTGACGGACCTGCGGCGTGCCTTCGAGCGCGACCCGCTCAACCCCCTGCTGGCGCTGGGGCTGGCACGGCGGCTGGCTCGCTCCGGCGATTCGGCGGAGGCGTTGGCGGCCCTGGCCGTCTACCGCGCGGACGGCGGCCTCTCGCAGCAGTACGCCGAGGCTGCCGACCGGTTCGCGAGGCAGCTCGAGCGCGAGGTGTCGCTGACCAAGGACCACGCGCGGGTGACGGAGGGCGGTGTCACCCTGCTCTATCCCGAGACGGCGCTGCCACGCGCGGAAGCGGAGGAGGTCGCCGCGGGAATCGCCGACGCGCTCGAGTTCCTGGAAAGGAAGCTCGGCCAGGTCGACGCAGGCGCGCCCTAGGGCACCCAGGGAACCGCCAGCAGCGTCTTCATTGCCGCCGAGCGTGCGAGGTCCACAGGCCTGCGTCCGTTCCGGTCGGAACGCTTCGGGTCGGCACCGGCCTGCAGCAGCACCTGGGTCGCGGGAAGGTTGTCGGCCTCGGCCGCCTCGTGCAGCGGAGTGCGGTCCGAAAGGTCCCGGTCCGCGCGGTTCGGATCTGCGCCGGTGCGCAGGCTGAACTGCACCTGCCGCAGGTTCCCCCCGCGGATTGCGAGCGCGAGCTGGGAGTCGGCGAGCCTTGCTTCTGCCCCCCGCGCGAGCAGCAGCTCGGCGATTTCCCACTTCTCCAGGAAGACCGCGAAGTCGAGCGGGAAGCCCCAGTGTCCGGACCAGAGATCGGTCTTGGCTTTGTGGTCGAGCAGCACCCGCACCAGCTCGAGGTCACCATCGGCGACGGCTCCGTGGAGCGGGCTCATCAGCTCGTGGTTGGCGAACTTGCGCGGCGGGTCCTTGCGGAAGGGCAGGGGCGTGAACCCCGGGTAGTAGGTGACGACGTTCGGATCGGCGCCGGCCTCGAGCAGGGCGGCGACGACGGGCGTGTCACGTCGCATCACCGCCCGTTCCAGCGCCGAGTAGTCGGCGGCTCCTGGGCCACGGGCGTTCACGTTCGCGCCGAGGTCGAGGAGCGCCCGCACGTCTTCGACCCCAGCGGCCTCGGTCAGGGCCGGAGCGCGGGCGGGCAGATTCGGGTCGGTGCCTCGCGAGACGAGCAGGCGGATCGTCTCGGTGGCGTACCGCGACTGGGCGGCCCAGTGCAGCGGCGTCCGTTCACGAAAGTCGAGCGCGTTCACCTGCGCGCCACGGGCGAGCAGGAGCTCGACGACGGGCAGCAGTGCGCGCCCGCCCCCCGCGGCCAGGTGCAGCGCGCTGACCGGACCGCCGTAGACCTCCACCGGCCCGGCCCGGTCCACCTCCGCGCCATGGTCGAGCAGCAGCGTGGCGAGCGGCAGGGCGAACTCGCCGCGGCGCATCGCTTGGTGCAGCGCGGTCGTGCCCCGTGCGTCGGCGGCCTTGGCGGAGGCTCCCCGCTGCAGCAGGAGCTGGGTCACCTCGACGGGACGGGGATTGAACTCGACCGCCAACATCAACGGCGTCTCCCCGGTCTTGCGGTCGACACGGTTGACGTCGAAACCCTCGGCCACCGCCCGCTGGAGCTCTTCCAGCGTCCCGGTGCGGGCGACCTCTGGAGCCGACTGGCAGCCGAGCAGCGCGAGCAGGGTCGAGAGGGTCGCCTTCGGGCTCCGGAAACTCACGTTCCACCTCCGCGGCCGAATTGGGCGTGAGCCCCGGGACTCCTCCTGAACGCGCTCATCGCACGCACTTGAACACGAACTGCTCGGGCAACTGAGCGGAACGCTGCGCTGTTCGTGCTTCACGGGCCGGCGCCCCCTGCGAGGAATCAGGGGAGTCGGCTAGCCCCAGCCTCGCGTTGGCTGCGGACCGCGAGGACCAAGACCAAGTCCAACGGCTCGATGTACCGGTAGAGCGCAACGAAGCCCCTGGCCCGCCGTCCGATGACCAGCTCCCGGGCCGTCCCGCATGGGCGGCCGATCTCCGGGTTGTGCTCGAGCGCATCGAGGGCGACGAGGATGCCATCCAGCTGCCGCTGGCCGTCGACGCCGGGGTGTTCCAGGTGCTCGAGGGTGCGCTCGAGATCGGCGATGACCTCGGGAGCGAGTTCGACTCGCGCCATGGCTACCTCGCGGTCCTGGGCCGTGGGGGTCGGCTCGGCTTGCCCTCGAGCCGGGACTGGAGGTACGCGCGCACCTCGCGCCACGGGACGGTCTTCCCCGTAGCCACGATGCGTTGGTAGCGCTCCTCTGCCTCTGCCAAATAGTCGCTCCGGCGTTCGTCCTGCTCCGCCTTTTCCTGGATCGCCTCGAGGATGTAGGCGTGGGGGCTCTTCTTCGCGCGTCTGGCAGCAGCGGACAGGCGGGCCTTGAGCTCCTCGGACAGGCGGATGGTGGTGGTGGACATGAGGGCTCCGCGTCGGGTTCGAGCCGAGTGTAGCACTTGAGTGCTACCCGTGGCTCGTCGCCGGCAGGGCCAGGTCAGTGCACCTTTGCGGCCCCCGCGGCGTCCCGGCCCACCTCCACCGCGGCTGGGGTCCACGGCTCGTCCCGGACGATCTGCCCGTCCACCAGCTCCACGATGCGGTCGGTGCGCTGCGCCAGCCGGGAGTCGTGCGTGACGATGATGAAGGTCACTCCCCGCTCGCGGTTGAAGCGCCGCAGGAGCGCAAAGACCTCGTCGGCGCTGCGGGTGTCGAGGTTGCCGGTGGGCTCGTCCGCGAGGATCAGCGCTGGCTCCATCATCAGCGCCCGGGCGATGGCCACGCGCTGCTGCTGACCGCCGGACAGGTCGCCGCTGCGCGAGGAGGCCTTGTGCGCGAGCCCCACCGCGTCGAGCAGCTCCAGCGAGCGCCGCCGCATCAGCGAGTCCACCCGGCCGCGCTGGGTCCACGCCGGGACCATCACGTTCTCCTGCGCGGTGAGCGCCGGGACCAGGTGGTGGAACTGGAAGACGAAGCCCAGCGTGTTGCCCCGGAAGCGGGTGCGGCCGTCGTCGTCGAGCGCGGTGGTCTCCACGCCGGCGAGCCGCACGCTCCCGCTGGTCGGCCGGTCGAGCAGCCCGATGACGTTGAGCATGGTGGACTTGCCCGAGCCCGACGGGCCGATGAGCGCGGTGAACTCGCCCGCGCCCACCTTCAGGTCCACGCCGCGCAGCGCGCGGGTCACCACCTTCGTGCCGTACTGCTTGACCACCTTCTCCAGCTGGAGGACCGCGTCGGGGCTAGGCATGGATGGCCTCCGCGGGGTCGAGCTTGGCGGCGCGCATCGCCGGCGCCGCGGCGGCCACGACGCCGGTGAAGGTGGCCACCACCGTCGCGGTCACGTAGAGGGGCAGGCCCAGGTCCACCGGGAAGGTGGGCGAGCCGTCTGGGTTCTGCGCGAAGCTCGCGAACAGGAGCGCCAGCCCGGTCCCCAGCAAGGAGCCGCCCAGGGAGCCCACCAGCCCCACGATGGCGCCCTGGATGAGGAAGACGCGCCGGACGATGGAGGTGGTCGTGCCCACCGCCTTGAGGATGCCGATCTCCCGGGTCTTCTGGACCACCGAGACCACCAGCACGCTGGCGATGCCCAGCGCCACCGCGATGATGATGAAGACCTGGATCATGTAGCTGGACGCGTTCTGCGAGCGCAGCCCGATGAGCAGCGACTTGTTCAGCACCGTCCAGCTGTCCGCGACCAGCCCCGTGCGCGCGGCGAGGGCCCGGGCCACGTCGTCGGCGCCGAAGTAGTCACGCACCCGCACCTCCACGGTGGAGATGGCGCCGGAGAGGTCGAGCAGGCTCTGTGCGCTGCGCAGGGGCACCAGCACCCAGCGCTGGTTCACGTCCTTGTTGCCCAGGTCGAAGATGCCGCCCACGGTGAAGACGTCCGCGCGCTCCTCGTTGCCGATGGAGGTGGAGACGCGGAGCTTGTCGCCCACGGAGAGCCCCAGGTCCTTCGCCAGCTCGGTGCCGATGACCGTCTCGCCCGCGGCCAGCCGGAACGCCCCGGAGACGGTCTTGGCCTTCAGGCTCACGATCTTGTCGAAGGTCTCGGCTTCGACCCCGCGCAGGCTCACGGCCTTCACCGCGCTGCCGCGGGTGGCGAACGCCGAGCCGTTCACGGTGGGGGCGACGGCGACCACGCCCTCGACCTGCTGCACGACCTCCAGCAGGGGCTGCCACTGCGGGAGCGAGGGGGTGTGCTGCGGGGCCTTCTCGCGGCGCAGCGCCACGGTGGCCTCGCCCGAGAGGGCGCGCGCCGCCTCCTCGTTGGGACGGACCACCACGTGCGCCTGCGAGCCCAGGGTCTGCTTCACGAGCGTGTCCTGCAGCCCGCTGATCAACGCAGAGAGGAAGACGATGACCCCCACGCCCACGGCGACGCCGCTGAGGATGAGCGCGGTCTGGGCGCGGCCCTCCTTGAGGAAGCGCAGAGCGAGGAACCACTCGAAGGTCATGGCCGTCCCTGCTCCGTGACTGGACGCACGCGGGCGCCGACCGTCACTGGCTTGCCCTGGGGCACGAGGACTCGTTCGCCCTCTCCCACGCCAGAGAGGACCTGCACGTGGCCCTCGCCGCGAACGCCGAGCTGCACCGGTCGCTTCACGACTCGCTCCTGCTCCAGCGCGTACACGTAGGGCCTGGTCCCCAGCGCGTCCTGCACCACCTCGGTGGGCAGCAGGAGGCCGTCGACCCGGGCCACCGCGACGTCCACGGAGAGGGTCATGTCCGCGCGCAGGTACGCCGGCGGCTGCGGCACGTCGAGCTTCACCTCGATGGTCCCGCGCTGCGGGTCGACCGAGGGGGCGAGGGTCGCGACCACCGCCTCGAAGGTCTGCGAGGGGAAGGCGTCCGCGGAGGCGAGCGCCTTCTGTCCGACCGCCAGCATTCCCAGGCTCTTCTCGTCGGGCTGCGCGACGATGCGGGTCTTGCCGCTGCGGGCGAGCACGAACAGCGGCTTGCCGGGCTGGACGATGTCGCCGGGCTCGACGGACCGGGAGAGGATGACGCCCTCCGCGGGGGCCAGGACGCGCATCTGCGCGAGCCGCGCGCGGGCGCCGGCCCGCGCGGCCTG
>CAZAIE010000173.1:7452-10031 GCA_964485035.1 uncultured Myxococcaceae bacterium
GCACCTCGGCGCCCGAGGAGGAGAGGCTCGCCGACTGCAGGCGGGCGGCCTCGCGCTGGCTGCGAGCGAGGTCGACCCGCTTCACTGCGTCGTCGAACTCCTTGCGGGTCAGCGCCCCGGACTTGAAGAGCCCGTCCGCGCGGTTGAGGTCCGTCTCGGCTGCCGCCAGCGCGATCTCCGCCTGCCGAAGGCTCTCGGAGGCGACCAGGGCCCCGGTCCCCTTGAGCTGGACGAGTCGCGCCTGCGCTGCCGAGACTCCAGCCTGAGCCTGATCGACCAGCGCGCGGGCTTCCGCGGAGTCGAGCTCGAGGAGCAGGTCGCCCGCCTTGACCGTGTCGCCTTCCTGCGGGCCCACCTGCAGCGCGACGCCGGCGGCCAGCGTGCCCAGGTTCACGCGCGCGGGTGGCTCGACGCGACCCGTGGCGACGACCCGCTGGACGAGATTGCCGCGCACCGCGGCGACCACCTTTACCTTGGGTCCCTGCACCATGCCCGGGACGACTGCCGCCGCGCCGGCCGCGATCAGCGCCACGAGCACCAGCTTTCCCCAGTTGCGGGCGAGGAACCCCGGCTCGTCCTGGTCGCCGACCTGCCCCTTCGCGCCCACTCCCACGGGGAGGGCAGGGGGGATGGCCACCGCGCCTTCTGCGCCCTTGTTCTCTTGCTGTTCGATTCTCATCGCTCTTCTCTGATGCGACTTGTGGAGGGAGGTTGCTGCTGGGGTGGGACAAGGAAAACCCCAGCAGAGAGGAAAAGCCAGGGGCTACCATGCCGGGTGCCAGGCACTCCGCAAAGCCGAGTGGACTCCTTCCAGCGTCCCGCAGAGGCTCCGGGCCAGACCCTCTGAGAACCCGAGCAAATCCAGCCGCTTGTCTCCCGCAAAGAAACGGGACCGTCGATGCCTCGACGGTCCCGTGGGATTCGGATGCCTTGGGCGGACTACCGGCTGGCGTCCACCAGGGTGAAGTTGAAGCTGTGGTTGCGGCCGCCGACCGCGGCGATGAGCCGATCGTAGTCGCTGGGCGAGAGGGTCTGGCACCCGATGGAGCTGGGAGTGCTGCTGTTGCCCTGGTGGAAGAGCACCGCCGTAAGGGTGTCGCCGCGGGCCTCGGAGGCGGCGCGCTCGGCGTCGGTGAAGGCCCCGTTGTGGTTGGTGTCGCGCCAGCCCGGGAGCGTCCCCGAGCCACCGGTGGTGCGTACGTGCCAGCTCTGGTTCCCGCCGTGGTTGCCGTTGGGCACGCAGCTGTAGTTGCCGGGGCGGATGGTGCCCACGTCGCCGGCGCCGTCGCCGGTCACGTCCGGGGAGGCCGTGGACGAATTCTGGCCGGGGTGCGTCGCGCCGGGCAGCTCCACCACGCGGCCGTCGGCGGTGAGGACCACGAACACGTCGTCGTAGGCGCGGGCGCTGGTCAGGCCGTGCTTCTCGCCGTCGATGGTCACTCCGCGCAGGCCGAGCACCGTGGCCTGGCCATTGGGGTTCACCTCGCCGCCCTGGGCGCGGACGATGGACGCGTAGTAGTCGAACTTCTCGCGCTCGGACATGGACCGCGGCGCCAGGCCCACCGCGCCGGGGTTGGTGGTGCCAGGCGTGGTGTTGGGGTCGGTGTTGGGCTGGAAGTCGTCCGGGTGCGCCAGGGCCTGGCGCGTGGCGGCGTCGATCTTCCCGTTCTGGGGCAGGCCGCGGCTGCGCTGGAAGCCAATGACCGCGCTGCGGGTCTGGCCGCCGAAGACGCCGTCCACCGGGCCGGGGTCGAACCCGGCGGTGGCGAGCGCGCGCTGGGCCACCGCCACGTCGTCCCCGCGGCTGCCCTGGCGCAGCACCGGGCCGGTCTCGGGGAAGGCGGCGGTGGAGGGCTGGGTCGAGGGAGTCGTCGAGGCGCCGTCGAGCGCGGCGCGGGTCTGCGGGCCGACCACGCCGTCCACCTCGAGGCCGCGGGCGCGCTGGAAGGCCTCGACCGCGCGGCGGGTGCGGGGGCCGAAGTCACCGTCCGCGGCGCCGGGGTCGAAGCCCGCAGCGGCCAGCTTGCGCTGCAGGGCCTGGGCGTGCTGGCCGAGCTCCTGCAGGTTGGTGCCGGTGAGCACGAACTGCAGCGGCTCGCCACGGGCGCCCTGGACCATCGGGTAGGGCGCGGCGAACACCCGCGCGCCGGCGATCTGGGCAAACTCCTTGCGCAGCAGCGGGATGATGTCCTGCTGCTTCACGGTGCGCTCCTCCCGCGGGGCCATGCGCACCACCACCGTGCCCTGGTTCACCTGCCCGGCCGCGCCGAGGCCGATCAGCGCGAACTCGGTGCGCACCTCCGGGTGGCGGGAGAGGATGCCTTCCACCTCCTTCAGCTTGCTGTCGGTGTAGTCGATGCTCGAACCCAGCGGCGTGCGCAGCGACACCAGGAAGCGCCCCTCGTCCTGCTCCGGCGCGAAGGCCTTGCCCACGTTGGCGAAGAAGAAGGCGCTCGAGCCGACGACGGCCAGGGTCGCCAGCAGCACCCACAGGCGGTGGGTGAGGGCGCCTTCCAGCAGGCGCACGTAGAGCGCGTCCATGCGCTCGAAAATGTGGTCGAAGAAGCGGTAGATCGGGC
>CAZAIE010000174.1:0-9967 GCA_964485035.1 uncultured Myxococcaceae bacterium
ACCCCAAGAACTGCGGGAAGTGCGGCGGCGCCTGCGGCCCCGGCCAGGCCTGCCTGGGCGGGGTGTGTGCCGGCTGCCCCACGGGACAGCTGAGCTGCAACGGGACCTGCACCGACGTCTCGAGCGACCCCAAGAACTGCGGCAAGTGCGCGAACGCCTGCTTCCCCACCGAGGTCTGCAGCGCGGGCGTCTGCGCCTGCCGGCCCGGCCTGCTCGCCTGCGGGAGCGGGGTGCGGCTCTGCATCGACCCCCGGACCGACCCGAACAACTGCGGGAGCTGTTTCAACGTCTGCCCGGCGGGCACCGCCTGCTCGGCCGGCACCTGCATCTCCACCTGCCCGGCCCCGCTCCTCAACTGCGGCGGGCGCTGCGTCGACCCCACCACCGACAGCTCGCACTGTGGGGCCTGCAACCGGCCCTGTCCTCCGGGGACGAGCTGCTCCGGCGGCGCCTGTCTTCCCTCGTGCCTCCCGCCGCTGAGCAACTGCAGCGGCAAGTGCGTGGACACCAGCGTCGATCCGGCGAACTGCGGCGGCTGTGGCAAGGCCTGCCCGGCCGGCGCGTCCTGCGCCGGGGGCGTCTGCCAGACGAGCTGCCCGGCCGGTGAGACCCGCTGCAACGGGGTCTGCGTGAAGCTCTCGACCGATCCGAAGAACTGCGGGGCCTGCGGCAACGCCTGCGGCGCGGCCCAGACCTGCTCCGCGGGGACCTGCGCCTGCGCCCGGGGCACCGCCTGCGGCGCCAACTGCGTGGACCTCTCGACCGACAACGCCAACTGCGGCAAGTGCTTCGCGGCCTGCGGCGCCCACGCCACCTGCGGCGGCGGGTCCTGCGCCTGCACCGCCGACTACCAGGCCTGCGGCTCCGCCTGCGTGGACATCTGGTCCGACCCGAAGAACTGCGGCTGGTGCGGCATCACCTGCGGCCCCGGCGAGTTCTGCACCTGGGGCATGTGCCTGCCGGACTGCGCGCTCATCGGCGGGGTGGCGTGCAACGGCACCTGCGTCGACCTCGACTGGGACCCCGCGAACTGCGGGAGCTGCGGCCACTCCTGCAACGGCGGTGGCTGCCGCTCCGGCGTCTGCCAGTGCCCCGCGCCCCTGCAGCCGTGCAACGGGACGTGCGCGAACACCGGCAACGACCCGAAGAACTGCGGCGCCTGCGGCAACGCCTGCCCGGCCGGGGCGGCCTGCGCCAACGGGACCTGCGTCGCCGCGTGCCCCGCGGGCACCACCAACTGCAACGGGACCTGCGTGAACCTGCTCCGCAACGACCGCAACTGCGGCACCTGCGGCCACGCCTGCCCCAGCGGCCAGAGCTGCGTCAGCGGGGTCTGCCAGTGCCCCTCCGGCTCGCAGACCTGTGGCGGCCAGTGCGTGAACGTGAAGACCGACCCCGCCAACTGCGGCGCCTGCGGCAACGCCTGCGGCTGGGACCAGATCTGCTCCAACGGCGTCTGCTCCTGCGAGGTGGGCCAGACCGACTGCGGCGGCTACTGCACCTACCTCTCCGCCGACCCGTCGAACTGCGGCCAGTGCGGCCACTGGTGCGAGGGCTCGCAGGTCTGCGCGAGCGGCGTCTGCACCTGCAACCCCGGCCAGACCTGGTGCTCTTCGACGAACATGTGCTCCGACCTGAACTCCGACTCGAGCAACTGCGGCCAGTGCGGCCACCAGTGCCCGGGCGGCCAGGTGTGCGGCAATGGGACGTGCACCTGCCAGGCTGGCCAGAAGTGGTGCTCTTCCACCTGCACCTACACCGAGTTCGACAAGTACAACTGCGGCGGGTGCGGCCTGGTCTGCCCCGCGAACCAGGTCTGCGCGAACAGCCAGTGCACCTGCCCGCTGGGCGCGAGTTCGTGCACCTCGGCGCAGGGCACCACCTACTGCGCCTACCTCGGCTTCGACCGGAACAACTGCGGGACCTGCGGCCACGCCTGCACCGCCAGCCAGTTCTGCTTCAACGGGGCCTGCCAGTAGGTCGGTCCCGGCCCCGCGCCGCCTGGGCGCGGGGCCGTCGCCATGCGCGCGCTGCTCGACCTGCTCTTCCCGCCGCGGTGCCCCGGGTGCAGGTCCCTCCTCGAGGGGGCGGGACCCTTCTGCCGGCCTTGCCGGGAGACCCTAACCGAGACGCCCCGGGAATGCTGCCCGCGCTGTGGGGAGCCCGAGAGCCTCGGACCCTGCGCGGCCTGCCTCGCCTCCCCGCCCGCCTTCGAGGCCGCGCTCGCGCCGTTCTTGCATGGCGGCGCCCTCGCAGACGCAGTGCACCGCCTGAAGTACGAGGATCGTCCGCAGCTCGCCCGTCCGCTGGCCGCGCTGGTCGCCCCGGCGGCCCAGGAGCTGCTCTCCTGGTGCGACCTGCTCGCGCCCGTGCCCCTCCACCCCCATCGGCTGCGGCGGCGCGGGTATGACCAGGCCCTGCTGCTCGCCCGCGCGCTCGCGAAGGAGGGGACGCGGGTGGAGCCGCGCCTCGTCCGGCGCGTCCGCGACACGCCGCCGCAGGTGGGCAAGGACCGTGCGCAGCGCCGGCAGAACGTCCAAGACGCTTTCGTCGCCGCCTCGGAAGCCAGGGGGAAGAAGGTGCTGCTCGTGGACGATGTGCTCACGACCGGAGCCACCGCCGACGCAGCCGCGAAGGCGTTGCTCGCTGCCGGAGCCTCGGCCGTCCGGGTGCTCGCCCTGGCGCGGGCCGAGTAGGTCTTACGGAAGCCAGAAGTCCGAAGTCTGAAGCCTGCAGACAAATGCAGAGGGCCGCCCCGGTGGGGACGGCCCTCTCGTCAAGCGATTCGGCGGGCGATTACTGCAAGAGCGACTGCGCCTGCGCCCAGGCGGTGCCCTCGGCCACGTTCTCCTTGGCCTCCTCGGGCAGGTTCTGGATGCCGCCGTTGAGCAGGCCGTCGACGGTGTGCAGCACGTCGTTGATCTTCTCGGCAGTGCCCGCGATCTTCGGGAGCATGTTGAAGAAACCGGCGAGCGGCCCGCCCGCGAGCCAACCCACCGCGGTCGAGAGGAACTGGTCGATGTAGGGCTTGACCACCTTGCCGAGGCCGAAGGGCAGCTTGTCGGCCACCTTCTCCAGCACGCCCTTCAGCGGCTTGGTGATGAAGTCCATCGGCGCCTTGATGAACGAGAGCGCCTTGTCCGCGAAGTTCGTGACCTTGCTGACGATCTTGCCGATGCCGCTGAGGAACCCCATTTGTGGCCTCCTTGAAGGCTGCTTTGAACGGATTGTCGCAACCAGGAGCGCACGGGTTGCGTGGGTTCGTCGAAGTTCCTGGAGTCGTTACTTCTTTTCCGGGTCCTTCCGACGGATGGTCCCGCCCAGCGTCTGCTCGAACACGTCCTTCTCGCGGTCGTCGCGCAGGTCCACCTTCCCCTCGGCGACGTCGTCCAGCCACTGCTTCACCTCGCCGGTGGTGGCGCCCCCGGCCGCCTTCACGTCGCCCTCGGGCAGCACGTTGAACTGCGGCTGCTTCTCCGGGTGCTGCGCAAAGTCGAGCACCTTCTCGACGTACTGCTCCAGCGGGAGCCCCAGCTTCTGGGCGATGGCCTGCGTCGCCGGGTCGGCGAGCAGCTCGGCGCGGACTTCCTCGACGGGTCGCTTCAGGCGCTTCACGGTCGGCCTCCTTGGGGTCACAGCCCAGTGTCGTGCTCCACGAAACTCCAGGGCAGGGCGAACTGCCGCTCGAGGAGCCCTCCCAGCGACCGGACCCCGAAGGTCTCGGTGCGGTAGTGCCCCGCGAGGATCATCGCGAGCCCGCGCTCCTCGGCCTCGAGCGCCGTGTGGTGGGGGCCCTCGCCGGTCACCAGCGCGTCCATCCCCGCCCGCGCCGCGGCCGCCGCGTACGAGCCCGCGCCGCCGCTCACCACCGCGAGCCGGCGGATCCTGTCAGGCCCCCGACCCGCGAGCCGGCACGGGCCCACGTGCTTGCGGACGCGCTCGACCAGCTCCTCGAGCGTCAGGTCGCAGCTCGCGGTGAGTCCGATCTCCACGGTCTGGAAGCGGCCGAAGGTACCGTCGGGCGTGAGCCCCAGCGCCCGTACGAGGCCGGCGTTGTTGCCGTGCTCCGGGTGCAGGTCGAGCGGGAGGTGCGCCGAGTAGACCGAGAGCCCGGCGCGGAAGGCGCGCCCGAGCTTGCGGCCCATGGGCCCCACGAACGGCCGGTTGCCGCTCCAGAGCAGGCCGTGGTGCACCACCAAGAGGTCGGCGCCCAGCCGGCAGGCCTCCTCGATGCTCGTTTCGTCGGCGTCCACGGCGCAGGCGACCCGGGTGACCGAGGCTCCGGCCTCGAGCTGCAGGCCGTTCTGGGCGTTCGGCTCGTCGGGGATCTCGTGGACCCGCAGGTGCTGGTCCAGGAAGCGGACGACCTCGTTCAGGCTGGGCATGGCGCGGATGCTAGCTCCCCTGGGGGCGGTTGCCACCAAAAGCCTCGATCCTTCATTGACCACCCAGTGGGTGCGTGATACGCGATTCCTCCTTTTTTCGCGGAGTTGGACGTCATGGCTGATGGCCCGAAGACCCCTGAGAAGGCACCCCAGAACGACTACAAGGACACGGTCAACCTGCCGAAGACCGACTTCCCGATGAAGGCCTCGCTGCCGCAGCGCGAGCCCCAGGTCCTGGAGCAGTGGCAGAAGGGTCGCATCTACGAGCGCCTCATCGAGAAGAACGAGGGCAAGCCCGCCTTCGTCTTCCACGACGGGCCGCCCTATGCCAACGGCCACATCCACCAGGGCCACATCCTCAACAAGGTCCTCAAGGACATCGTGGTGAAGTACGCCAACATGTCCGGCCGCCAGTCCGAGTTCATCCCCGGCTGGGACTGCCACGGCCTGCCCATCGAGCTCAAGAGCGAGGAGGAGCTGGGGGGCCGCAAGAAGGGGCTCACCAAGCTCGAGCTGCGCAAGGCCTGCCGCGCCTACGCCCAGCGCTTCGTCGACATCCAGCGCGAGGAGTTCAAGCGCATCGGCGTGTTCGCGCGCTGGGACGAGCCCTACCTCACGATGAGCTTCGACTACGAGGCCAACATCGTGCGCGAGCTGGCGCGGTTCGCCGCCCGCGGCGCGCTGGTGCGCGGCAAGAAGCCCGTCTACTGGTGCGTGAAGGATCGCACCGCGCTCGCCGAGGCGGAGGTCGAGTACGAGGACCACAAGTCTCCGTCCATCTACGTCGCCTTCCCCGCCATCGCCGAGCTGCCGGGCGAGGCGTTCAAGGGACTCAAGGCCGAGCTGGTCATCTGGACCACCACGCCCTGGACGCTGCCCGCGAACCTCGCCATCTCGGCGCACCCGACGTTCACCTACGTGGTCTACGACCTGCAGGGCCGGGCGCTGGTCGTCGCCAAGGACCTCCTGGCGAGCTTCCTCGCCGAGTGTGCGCCGGACGAGCTGGCGATCAAGGACGTCGCGGTGGCCAACACCTCGGCCGACGCGAGCCCGGCGCCGCAGGCCCCGGTCGCGGCGCTGAAGGACCCGAAGAAGATCCTCGGGTACCTGCAGGGCAAGGACCTGGAGGGCGTGAAGTACCGCCACGTGCTGAACGGCAAGACCTGCCCGGTCATCCTGGGCGAGCACGTCACCGCCGAGACCGGCACCGGCCTCGTGCACACCGCTCCCGGCCACGGCGCCGAGGACTACCAGGTGGGCCGCCAGTACGGGCTCGACACCCTCAGCCCGGTGGACGGCGCCGGCCGCTTCACCGAGGAGGCGGGCGAGTTCGTGGGCCAGTCGATCTTCGAGGCCAACCCGAAGATCATCGCGAAGCTGGTGGAGCTGAAGGCGCTGCTCTCCGACCCCAAGGCCGAGCTCTCGCACAGCTACCCCTGCTGCTGGCGGTGCAAGCACCCGGTCATCTTCCGCGCCACCCCGCAGTGGTTCATCCCCATGGCGGTGAACGACCTGCGCAAGAAGGCGCTGGCCGAGGTGGACAAGGTTCGCTGGGTCCCGCGCTGGGGCCGCGAGCGCATCTTCGGCATGCTCGAGACGCGCCCCGACTGGTGCGTGTCGCGGCAGCGCGCCTGGGGCGTGCCCATCCCGGTGATGTACTGCGAGTCCTGCGACGAGGCGCTGGTGGACCCCGCGCTGATGGAGCGGGTGGCGCAGTCCTTCGAGAAGGAGGGCGCCGACGCCTGGTACGCGCACGGCCCCGAGGCCTTCCTCGCGCCGGGCACCAAGTGCCAGAAGTGCGGCGGCGAGAAGTTCCGCAAGGAGGAGGACATCCTCGACGTGTGGTTCGACTCCGGCGTGAGCTTCGCGGCGGTGTGCGAGCACCGCAAGCACCTGAAGCTGCCGGTGGACCTCTACCTCGAGGGCTCGGACCAGCACCGCGGCTGGTTCCACTCCTCGCTGCTCTGCTCGGTCGGCACCCGCGACGAGGCGCCCTACAAGACGGTGCTCACGCACGGGTTCGTGGTCGACGGCAAGGGCGAGAAGATGTCCAAGTCGAAGAACAACTACGTGCCCTTCGACAAGGTGGTGAAGGAGCAGGGCGCGGAGATCGCCCGGCTGTGGGTCGCCTCCTCGGACTACCGCGACGACATCCGCGCCTCGAAGGAGATCCTCGAGAAGCTGGGCGACAGCTACCGCAAGCTGCGCAACACCTTCCGCTACGCGCTGGGCAACCTCGCCGACTTCGACCCGGCGAAGGACTCGGTGCCGCACGAGGAGCTGCAGGCCATCGACCGCTGGGCGCGCGCGCGGCTGGCCCAGTTCGTGGCCAAGGCCCGCAAGGCCTACGAGGAGTACGAGTTCCACGTCGTCTACCACTCTGCGCTCGAGTTCTGCGCGGTGGACCTCTCGGCGGTGTACTTCGACATCCTCAAGGACCGGCTCTACACCACCGGCAAGACCTCCAAGGCGCGGCGCTCGGCGCAGACCGTGCTCCACGAGGTCCTGGTCTCCCTGCTGCAGATCCTCGCTCCGGTGACCTCGTTCACCTGCGAGGAGGCGTGGGGCTTCCTCCCGCACAAGCCGGCGGAGAGCGTGTTCCTCTCCGGGCTCCCCGAGCCGCGCGTCCGCCCGGGTGACGAGGAGCTGGTGGCGGAGTTCGACCGGCTGTTCGCGGTCCGCTCCGAGGTGCAGAAGGTGCTCGAGGCGGCGCGCCGCGACAAGCTCATCGGCAGCTCGCTGGAGGCCAAGGTCGTGCTCTCGGCCGAGGGCGACCTCGCGCCGTTCCTCGCGAAGCACGCGTCGGCACTCCCAGCCATCTTCATCTGCAGCAAGGTCGACGTCGTCCCCGCCGCTCCCGAGGGCGCGGTCCGGGTGGAGCCGCTGAAGCTCGCCATCAAGGTCGACCGGGCGCCGGGCGAGAAGTGCCCGCGCTGCTGGAACTACGTCGAGGCGCTCAGCGTCCCGACCGGGCCCGTCACCGGCGCCCCGGTCTGCGCGAAGTGCGCCGAGGCGCTGCGAGGGTAGGGCAGGGGATGCGGCACAAGTACACGCTCCTGGCGGCCATCTTCGGCACCGTCGTCCTGGCCGACCAGGGGACGAAGTACTGGGCCGTGTCCCGGCTCACCTCGGCGTTCGAGCACGCGGGCCTGCGGACGCCTGGTGAGCGGCTGCGCGGCTTCGCGAACCTGAAGAACCTGGACAACGACCCGCCCGAGCCGGGCGGGCTCGACCTGCGGCGCCCCGCGGTGCCGTTCGTCCCCGGGTTCTGGAGCCACCGGTACGTGGAGAACCCGGGGGCGGCGTGGGGCCTGCTCGGGAACGCGAGCGCCACCTTCCGGGTTCCCTTCTTCCATGTCATCTCCATCGCTGCCATCACCATCATCCTGGCGTTCTACCGGCGGCTCGAGGCCGGCCAGCGGCTCACGGCCGTGGCGCTGTCGCTGGTGCTGGGTGGGGCGATGGGCAACTACACCGACCGGCTCCTGCGCGGCTACGTCATCGACTTCCTCGACTGGCACTGGCGCGACCGTCCCGGGTTCCACTGGCCCACCTTCAACGTCGCCGACGCTGCGATCTGCGTGGGCGTCCTCCTGATGTTCGCCGAGACACTCTTCGTGAAGCGCCTCCCCGCCGCGGCGCCCGTGGCTCCTCCCTCTCCCTCTCCGTCGCCTACGACTCCCCTGGACGGCGCCAGCACCCCGCAGTCCTAGCGAAAGACCGCAATGCTCCCCATCCTCTTCAAGATCGAGTTCTCCACGCTGCTGATGCAGGTGGTGGGTCTTCTGCTGTGCGTCGCCATGGTCGCCTACGGTGCCTGGAGCGGCGCCCGCGGGGCCGAGAAGAAGGAGTACGCGCCCTGGCGCGCGCTCGCGTTCGGGACCTTCGCGCTGCTCATCGCCGTGGTCGGCGTCATCTACATGGCTCCGCCGATGGGCCCGACCGGGGCCGGCATCGTGAAGGTGCTCACCTGGCTGGCGGCAGGCGCGCTGGTGGTGACCTCCGGCCTGTACGGCCAGAAGATCGGCGAGAACCCCATGCAGTTCGCTGCGTACGGCACCGTGGCGGGCATCCTGGCCATCAAGTTCGGGCTCTACGACGGGCCGGTGGGCCGTGGGCTGGGGGCCCCGCTGCACACCTACGGCCTGATGATCGCCACGGCGTTCGTGGTCGCGACCTGGCTCGGGGCGCGGGAGTCCGTTCGCGCGTTCCCCGAGACCTTGAAGGTGGACGGCAAGCAGGTCCCGGCCGGGCCCATCATGCGGGACCACTTCCTCGACCTGAGCTTCTACATCCTGGTCTCGGCCATCGTCGGGTCGCGCGTCCTCTTCGTCATCACCAAGCTCGACGACTACAAGAAGGACTGGACGCAGGTCTTCTCCATCTCCGGGGGCCTGGTCTTCTACGGCGGCTTCATCGGCGCGGCGCTGGCGTCGTACTTCTACTGCAAGCACTACAAGATCAACTTCCTGCGCATCGCCGACGTGGCCATCCCCACGGTGGCCATCGGCCACGCCATCGGGCGCCTCGGCTGTCTCGCGGCGGGCTGCTGCTGGGGCGGCATCGCCAAGGCGGGCTCGGCCATCGCCATCCGCTTCCCCTCGGCGCAGAACCTGCCCTTCGGCGGCTGGGGCACCGACGCCCTGGCCTATGCCGACCAGGCCAAGGACAAGCGCTGGTTCGACGCCCTGGGCCACCTGCACGACCACTCGGTCGCCGGGGCCCACCAGATCGCCGAGGTGGCGCGCAGCACCGGCTGGACCGTGCCCGTCTACCCGACCCAGCTCATGGAGAGCATGGGCGAGCTGCTCCTCTTCGTCGCCCTGCTGTTCGTGCGCAAGTACAAGCGGTTCAACGGCCAGGTCCTGGCCACCTGGCTCATGTGCTACGCGGTGCTGCGCTTCGTCATCGAGTTCTTCCGCGGGGACGACATCCGCAACTTCCTCTTCAAGTACCCCGACGCGATCCACCCGGTGATCCTCTCCACCAGCCAGACCATCGCCCTCGGCCTGTTCATCACCGGCCTGGCCATCTGGGTCGTGTACGGGAAGCAGAAGAAGCCGGCCGTCGGCTGAGACGGACCTGCCCCCACAAGGCTCTCGGAGCCAGGTAGGGACCGTGTGCTAGACTGGCGGCGCCGATGTCGCCAGAAGCCCAGAACCTCCCGCCTGATCAGGTCCGGCTCGCCGAGAGCCTCACCGAACTCGACGCCGAGCTCGCCGCGCTGCGCGCGCGCTTCGACCAGTACTTCCTTGGGCTCGACCGCAAGCACCCGGCCAAGGAGCTGGAGGACTACCGCAAGCGCCTCTTGAAGATGAAGGGCGAGTTCATCCGCAACACGGGGCTCAAGTTCCGGGTCCAGTCGCTCTGGCAGAAGTTCCAGTCGTACGAGCGGATGTGGGTGAAGTCCCTCAAGGAGATCGAGGAGGGCACCTACCACCGCGACCTCTACCGCCTGCGCCGCAAGAACCAGCTGCGCGAGCAGCAGCCGAAGCCGGGAGCGCAGGCCGCGGCGACGGAAGAGAAGCCGCCCGAGAAGAAGAAGGACGCCTGGGAGCTCGAGGACCTGGAGGCGGATCTCC
>CAZAIE010000175.1:0-9888 GCA_964485035.1 uncultured Myxococcaceae bacterium
GATCTGCGGGAGGGCAGGGAGGAGCCGCGGGAGGGCCGGTTCTCCGGGAGCGGGCGCGGCGGCGAAGCGCTGCGGGGAGACGGGGGCCGCCGCACAGGCAGCGAGGGTCAGCGAGAGGACGAGGGCGCAGCGCATGGGCACTCCAGTCAGGGGTCAGGGGAGGCTGCCAGACGCAGGCGACGGGGACAATCGCGGCGGGCGGCTGGGAACGGGCGAGCCGACGTGCGATGACCGTCCAGCGAACCACGGAGGGGGCGATGCCGACCACATCGACTTCGAGGGCCCTGCGTCTGAGCATCGGCCTCGCGACACTCCTGGCGATCGGGGCGTTCGCGTGGCACAGCCTTGCGCCCGCGAGCCTGCCCCCGGGAGCACAGGTGCTGCGGTTGGACGTGGAGGGCGAGCAGGTCCCGCTGGTGGTCTGGGCTCCTCCAAACGAGCCCACGCCGCGGACGCTGGTCCTGGCGTACGACCCACAGGGCGACTCGGTGGGCATCGTGGCGCGCTGGCACCGGGCGGCGCGGGAACTCGGGTGGATCGTCGCCAGCACCCCGGCGATTTCCAACGAGACCGACGAGGCCTTCGACGACGAGACCACCTCGCGGCTCCTCGCCTTCCTTGCCCAGCGCTATGCGGTGGACCCGTCCCGGGTGATCGCCAGCGGCTTCTCCGGGGGCGGGTGCCGTGCGTATCGCCACCTGTTGAGGGAACCGCGCGTCTTCGCCGGGGCCATCGTCGAGGGCGCCCACATGGGACCCTGGCGCGAGGACGGAAACCGCGCCGAGGCGGGCAAGCCCGTCTTCCTCTTCTCGCGGACCTTCGACTTCAACTCCGAGGCCACGCGCAAGCTGGCCGAGGTCATGACGCGCGCGGGGCTGCGCGTCACGGCGCGGGAGCCGCTGGGCCTGCACACCCCCATGGAGCCCGGCGAGCTGGTCGAGGCGGCGCGCTGGATGGAGCAGGCGCTCGCCGCACCGCGCCCCTGAACCCGGCTACGACCAGGACACGTCGTAGGTGCAGGCGGGGGCGCCCTGCAGGCAGCAGGCGGAGTGCACGATGTCGGGGGCCTTCACCCCGCAGGCGGCGAGCGTCCCGCGCAGCGAGCCGAGGAGGTCGTGGCAGTAGACCGGGTGCTGCGTGTGCAGCCCGGGGAAGCGCACCGTGAACCGCTTGGGGTCGTGCTCGGTGACCTCGACGGCACCCTGGTCGACGAAGGTGTGGAAGACCTTGCCCGAGCGCGCCACCACGTCTGCGGGCGAGAGGAACCGGAAGAGCACCTTGTAGATGGTCGAGAGGTTGCGCTCCATGTCGAAGGAGCCCAGCCGCCAGCCCTGCGTGTAGTCGCCCCCGTAGAACGCATCCATGATCTGCGCCTCGATGGCGATCATGGTGCTCAGCGGGTACCACTCGAAGGCGACGGCGGTGGCGAACACCTTGGCGGCGTCCGGCGGC
The DNA here is from genome assembly GCA_964485035.1 of uncultured Myxococcaceae bacterium. Classification (GTDB taxonomy): domain Bacteria; phylum Myxococcota; class Myxococcia; order Myxococcales; family UBA5297; genus CAZAIE01. The sequence goes on from CAZAIE010000175.1 coordinate 1,453, forward strand.
AGCGCCCGCTCGACCTTCCGCATCCCCTCCTCGCCGTGGTGGGCGAGCACGAACTCGGCGAGGTTCACGAAGGACACACCCTTGATCCGGGTCTCCATGGCGGTCCTCCGGAATGCGGTCGATCGAGAGTCTCGCGGCGCGACCCGGGAGAGCATCGGACGGCTGGACGCGCCGGGAAACGCCCAGGTTCTTGGCTTGAAGGGCTTGCGGGACCGGCTAGCGCGAGTGGCGCTTGTACTTCCAGAGGTGCGTCGCCTCGCCAGGGAACTCCCACGGGCGGTTCACCAGCGCAGAGAGCGCGAGCCGGCAGCCGAAGTGACACTTCCCTTCGCACTGCGTGGGCACGCCCCCGTGGCTCTCGCGGACCTCCTCGAGCATCTGGGTCCAGGGCTTCCCCTCGGCGAAGCTGGGGCCCGCCGGCTGGGCCTCACCGCACGGCCAGCGCATCCGGCCATCCGGCTCGACGGTGAGGTTGGCCATGGGGATGCAGCGGAACGGGTCGAAGTCGCGCAGCGCGCGGTAGTAGGACGAGGTCCCCATCAACGGCCCGCCGGCCCGGCGCACCCGGTAGAGCCGCTCGGCGAAGGCGCGATACCGCTCGCTCTGCTTCAACCGCGGGTCGGCGACGAGGCTTGCGACGTGGGGCGAGAAGGCGATGAGGATCTGGTGCTCGGTGCACCAGTCGAGGATCCGCTCCGCCTCCTCCAGACGATCCGCGCAGATCACCGAGGAGAAGCAGACGTCGAAGCGGCGCTCCTGCCGCAGCGCCAGCAGGGTCTGCAGGTTCTCCTGCTGCTGGCGGAACTGCGCGGGGGTCCCGCAGGTGAGCGCGACGAACGACTCCTCGGTGAGGGCGTCGAGCCCCACCAGCACCTGGTCCACGTGGTCCAGGAACGAGAGGTCGGGGAGGCGCACCAGGTTGGTGTTGAGGATCAGCTCCTCGAAGGCCAGCTCGTGAGCGCACCCGAGGATCTCCACGAGGTCGTCGCGCGTAGTCGGCTCCCCGCCGGAGATGACGAGGCCGTCGGTGGCCTGGCGGATCCCGGCGAGCGCTCGCCGCACCCCGGCCGTGTCCAGCTCCGGGCTGGGCTGCGCGCCCCGCGGCCCGGCGGACTCGTAGCAGTAGACGCAGCGCAGGTTGCAGCGCCAGGTGACCAGGTAGCAGCAGTCGATGGGGTAGGCCGCCGTGGCGTCCAGCCTGCCGGTGTTCGCAAGCCACGCGTTGCGCAGCGAGTTCAGCGCGTACCGGGGCACGAGGCTCATGGGCCGGGAGCTTAGTCGCTCGCGGCGCTCCGGGACCCGATTGCGCACCGCAGGTGGATTGGAGCAGGCTTGCGGACCATGTCACCGCTCCCCGAAGCCGACGACCTGCTGGACAAGGTCGGCCGAGAACCCGCCGACCTGGCGCTGCGCGAGCGCGCGGCGCGGGCGCTGGTCCGCGCCGGACGGACCGAAGAGTCCGTGAAGGTGCTCACCAGCACCCTGCGCAACCTCACCGCCCACGAGGCCCAGGCGCTGCCGTGCCTGTGCAAGCGCTGCCTGGACCCGAAGCAGGCCCGGGTCGAGGTGGGCGGAGCCGCGTACTACCGCGAGTTCGCGGTGGCCGAGGGACGCGTCCTGTTCTTCTGGGTGCCCGCGGAGCTGAAGCGCCGCGCCAGGGGCGTCGCCAGCTCGGTGCAGACGACCCTGAAGGACACGCTCGTCCGCAAGGCGAAGCAGCGCAAGCAGAGGTAGCCCGTTCCCGTCTCGAGGTGCTCCGTGGCATCCCCCCTCCATTCCCTGCTCGCCGACGACCCGGCGGTGCGCGAGGCCGCCGTCCTCGACGCCCCCGCTGGCCGACCCACCTGGTTCGCGCTGCGCTCGCTGCTCGCGTTCGACACCCGCGCCCAGGTGCGCGCGGCGGCGGCGCGTCGGCTCGGCGAGGCACAGGATCTCCCCGAGTCCACCGGCTGGCTCGTCGAGGCGCTCGCAGACCCGTTCCCCACCGTCCGTGAGGCGGTGTGCGCCGCCCTCGGCCGGCACCACGTCGCCCAGGCCCGCGAGGCGCTGACCCGGGCGATGCGGTCGGAGCCCCGCTGGTGGGTGCGGCGCGAGGCGGTGCGTGGGCTCGTGGCGCACGATGCCGCTGAGGCCCTGCGCGAGGCCACGGCCGACCCCGTCTGGCGCGTGCGCCACGCGGCGCTTCGGGCTCTCTCAGCGAAGGGGGCCGGGCTGTCGGAGCATTCCTCGTGGTCCGAGGTCGCTGCCTCCGGGGCGGCCTGGCTGCGCGGCGAGGAGGCCCCGCCGGTCGAGCCGGCGACGAGGCCGGACGACGGGCTGTGGAACCCCGACCCCGCAGTCACCACGGCGCGTGTCGAGCGCGCCGGCCGCGAGGTCGCTCCGATGCGGCTGGTCCCGCTGCTCGCGGACTCGCACCGGCCGCTGCGTCGCGCCGCTGCGAACCTGCTCCTGCGCCTGAACGATCTCGAGGCGCTCTCGGCCGCACTGAGCTGGCTGCGCGACCCGCGCACTGCCCACGCCCCCGAGACCGTCCGGGCGCTCCTGGACGAACTCGATGGACCGGTGGGACAGGCGCTGGCGCGCATCGCGCTCAGCTCGGCGGGCAACACCGCGGCAGCGTGCTGGGCCCTCGAGTGGATCGCCGAGCGGGCCGCCGTGCCGCTCTTTCCGCTGGTGGCCGAGGCGTGTCACGACGCGCGCGCCGACGTCCGGGCCGCAGCGGTCTCTGCCCTCGCGGCGCTGTGGATCGCGGGACAGGCCGACGAGGATGCAGCGGACGTGCTGCTCGCTGCCGCCGCCGACCCGGAGCTCGAGGTCCGCTCGCGGGCGGTCATCGCGCTGGTCGAGAGTGGGGCAGGGGAGCGGGTCCCGAACGGTGAGTACTCGCCTCGAGCGCGGGCTGCGCGGGTGCATGGCGCTCGGGTCGTGGGCGACGTGGCGTTCCTGCACGCTGCCGCGGTCGATCCACACCCCTTCGTCCGTGCGAGTGCGCTGGAGGCGCTCGTGGAGTCGGGGGCGATCATCGACGCCGAGCGGGACGCTGCCCACGCACATGCAGATCCGTGGGTGCGGGCTTCGGTCCTGGAGCCGCGCAGCGCCGCCCGGGCGCTCGCCGGCGACGAAGACCCGCAGCTCCGCCGCGCGGCGCTCGACCTGCTGGTCCGCGAGTCCGAGTCGCAGGCGCCGGAGTTCCTCGCCGCGGCAGCCCAGCGCGCGGCCTGCGCCGAGGACCCCTGGCTGCGCAGCCGGTGCACCTCGCTGCTCGACCCGCGCGACGACCGGTCGCTCCGGGCGCTGCTCGAGCTCTCTCGCGATCCCGTCCCGATGGTCCGTGCCGCAGCGGTGGACACGATCGATCGTCGTTGCCCGGAGCTGAACGCCCGGCTGGCCGGCCTGCTCGCAGGCTCCGGACTCACCCCCACGCAGCGGCTCGCGGCGTGGGCGCTGCGGGTTCGTGAGGGGACGCCCGAGGTCGGTGTGGAGCTGGCGGCCGCGGTCGCGGCTTCGACCGACCCTGCATCTTCCGAGGCGCTGCGCGGGCTGGCTGCGGCGCTCCCTGCGGAGGTCGTCCCGCAGGGCCTCTCGCTCCCCGCGGCCGCGCCGAAGCCCGAGCGCGTTCGTGCGGTGCGTGCGAGCCAACCCGAGTGGCGTCCCGAGCTGCGACCGCTGGGCCGGACCGGTCTCCAGGTCTCGCCGCTGGGCCTCTCGGGGGCCTACGGGCTCGCGGTCCCGTCGTTCGACCACGCGTTCGAGATGGGGGCGAACCTCTTCTTCTGGGAGCCGCACTACCACACGCTCACCGGGTTCGTTCGCGGCCAGCGCCGGGCCCGCGCGTCGATGGTGCTCGTGGCAGGCACGTTCCACGCGTCGCGGGAGGCCATCCGTGCGGACGTGGAGACTGCGCTGCGCCGCCTGCGGACGGACCACCTCGACGTGTTCCTCGCCTTCTGGGCCCGCTCGCCGGAGCGGCTCGATGGCGAGGTGGCCGAGACCCTCGAGGAACTCAAGCGCGAGGGCCTGGTCCGCGCGACCGGCTTCTCGACGCACCACCGCGAGCTGGCCTGCCAGGCGCTGCGGTCCTCCGGGCCGTGGGACGTGCTGATGCTGCGCCACAGCGCCGCGCACCCCGGCCTCGAGCGCGAGGTCCTGCCTCTGGCCCGCGAGCGTGGCGTCGGGGTGCTGACCTTCAGCGCACTCTGCTATGGCCGCCTGCTGCGCCGGACGCCGGGCGAGCCCGCGGACCAGGTGCTGCCCACAGCCGCCGACTGCTACCGCTACAGCCTGATGCAGCCGGGCGTCTGCGCCACGTGGAGCGCGCCGCGCTGGCACTGGGAGCTCCAGGAGAACCTCCAGGCGCTGGTCCAGCCGACGCTCGGCGAGGACGCGCTCCGGGCGCTGCGCGCACACGGCGCCGGGGTGCACGAGGAGAACCGGCGGTTCAACACGATGGTGCGCCAGGCCGGCCGGACCGAGGAACTCGCCCCGGCGGACCTCGCCGCTCTCGAAGAGGAGCTCTCGGTGCCGCTCGCCTCCGTCGAGGACGACGGGGCGTTCACGTCCGACCGGCGCGTCCGCCTCCCTCGCTCCAGGCTGGTCTGACCGTGACCTTGTCCGCCCGCCAGGCCGTGTGCCACAGTAACGACACTCTCGGGTTCGCAGCCGAGCTAGCCTTTTGTCCGCGGCGCTACGCCGCAGCTGACTGCGACCGTACATGGGGACTCAAGTCGCCGAAGGCCGCAAGTGCGGCTCCCCTGCCTTCGGCGACTTTCTGCCGAGCAAGTGGCTCTGCGGACCCGAGAGTGTGGCTTTCCGATGTCGCTGAGAGCAGTTGTCGTACCGATGCCCTCGGGTCTGCAGCCGAGCTAGCCCTTCGTCCGCGGCGTTACGCCGCGGCTGACTGCGACCGAGCATGGGGTCCCAATCACGCGCATGCCGCAAGTGCGGCTCCCCTGCATGCGCGTGCTTTCTGCCGAGCAAGTGGCTCTGCAGGCCCGGGGGCATCACCCTTTCCGTCCATCTCCATCGACACTTCGTCCTCCTGCACCGAGGTCCGCCATGGATCTGCCTAGCCTGCTCGCCGAGCTGAAGCCCCTGCTCGCCGACCACAAGGCGAACCTGCCGCGCATCACCCGGCTGCTCGCCGACCACCGCGAGCTGGCGGAGTACGAGGTGGCGCGCTTCCTCGCCGCGCAGGCGATCCAGCCGGTCATCGAGGAGGGGGCGCGCAGCGTGGACCCCCGCGAGCGGCGCCAGGCGGTGAAGCTGGTCGCCGACGTGCTCCCGCGCTCCGCTGCGGCGAAGGTCGTGCGCTCGCTCGCCAAGGACCCGGACACGCGCGTCCGCTCGGCCGCGCGCAATGCGGTGGAGCTTCTCGGGCTCTGGCACGAGGTCGCGGTCCGCGACGCGCGCTACGCCCCGCCCCGGTTCGTGGGGCCGTTCTCCGAGGGCGGCTGGAACACCACGTCTTGGCGCTTCGGCTTGCACCGGCCGCGCCCGCCCAAGGCACCGCCCGCCGCTGTGGCGCCGGTTCCCATTCCCGACGTCGCGGCGCTCGCGGGCCTGCTCGGCTTCGCCACGGTCGAGGAGCTGACCCGCTTCACGCGTCCTGGTGACGGCCGCGGTGCGCCATACGTGGCCTTCCAGGTCCCCAAGCGCTCCGGCGGGACGCGTACGCTGCACGCTCCGCGGCCCAAGCTGAAGGCGGTGCAGCGGACCATCCTCGCGAAGATCCTCGCGCCGCTCCCGCTGGCCTCGCCGTGCCACGGCTTCGTGAAGAAGCACAGCACGGTCACCAACGCCTCGCCGCACGTGGGCGCGGCGGTGGTGGTGAAGACCGACCTGCGCGACTTCTTCCCCACCGTCCACTTTCGCCGTGTCCAAGGGCTCTTCTCGCAGCTCGGCTACTCCGACGAGGTGGCGAAGCTGCTCGCGCGGCTCACGACCTACCGGCCCAAGCTCCCCGACGGGCGCGTGGTCTGGCCCGGTGCGCTGCCGCAGGGCGCGCCGACCTCCCCGGCCATCGCGAACCTCGTCTGCCGGCGGCTCGACCAGCGGCTCGCGGGGCTGGCCAAGAAGGCGGGCGCGACCTACACGCGCTACGCCGACGACCTGACCTTCTCCTTCCCCGAGCGACCGGCGAACCTGGGGCGCTTCCTCTGGTGGGTCGATCAGATCTGCGGGCAGGAGGGCTTCAGCGAGCACACCGGCAAGCGGCGCGTGCTCTCGCGCGGGAACCGGCAGGCGGTCACCGGCATCGTGGTGAACCAGCACGCCTCCGTGCCGCGCGATCTGCGGCGCCGGCTCCGCGCGATCATCCACAACTGCCGGACCAAGGGCCTCGAGTCGCAGGCGCGCGGGCGCGCGGACTTCGAGGCCTGGCTGCGCGGGAACATCGCCTACGTCTCCATGGTCCAGCCTGAAGTCGGCAAGGCACTGCTGGCCGAGCTCGAAGAGGCGCTGAAGGCGGGAGGGAAGTCATGAGCGCCCCCAGCATCATGGCCATCGTGTCGCGCGCGGTCTTCGACAAGCAGGCGCCGAAGGCCGCGGTGGGGCAGGTCCTCCCGTTCGATCGCTACACCAGCGGCAACAAGGCGCTGGAGCCGCTGGGACGGGGCGGCCGGCTCTTCCTCTTCACGGTGCGGCCCGAGGGCGAGGCGCTGTGGCTGGTGGCCGTCCTGGAGCAGCTCACCTTCCAGGGCGACGCGTGGGTCGCGGCGGCGCCGAACCGCGTGCCGGCGACGGACATCAGCTCGCTCAAGGGCCAGATCAAGTTCGAGTCGGGCAAGGGCATCACTGCGAAGGCGGGCGCGCTGGGCATGTCGCTGCAGACCCCGCGCGCGCTGGCCGAGAGCGACGTGGCGCTGATCCTGGCGCTCGCTGGGGGAGCGGCGCCCGCGGCCCCGAGCGCGCCCGTCGTCCCGGACGCGAGCGCCGAGCTGATCAAGGCGATCCTCGTGGCGCCGGAGAGCAACGGCCCGCGGCTGGTGTACGCCGACTGGCTGCAGGAGAAGGGCGACCCGCGCGGCGAGTTCATCACCACCCAGGTCTCGCTGGGCGGCGAGCTGGAGTTCCCCAGCCGGCGCATCGAGCTGAAGCGGCGGGAGCGCGAGCTGCTCGCCGAGCATCGGGAGCGCTGGGCCGCGCCAGTGAAGGAGTGGGCGGGGCAGTACACCTTCCGCCGCGGCTTCTTGGACGAGATCCGCGCGGACGCTGCGAGCCTCGTGGCCCACGGCGCCGAGGTGCTGGGACGCGAGCCGGTGATGCGGCTCTGGGTGGACGAGGTGGGGAAGAAGGAGGCCAGCGCCCTCGCGAGCGCTCCGTGGATGTCGGTCGTGCGCCGGCTGCGGCTGCGCGGGGACCTCGGCGATGCAGGCGTGAGCGCCCTCGCGGGCTCGAGCCACCTCGCCGCACTCGTCTCGCTCAACCTCGGCAGCTGTGGCCTGGGCGCGAAGGCGATGACCGCGCTGGGCAAGGCGAGGCTGATGGGCCTGCGCGCGCTATCCCTCAGCGGAAACCCGATTGGCGACCGCGGCGTGTCGGGGCTGCTGGCGACACCGCTGCTCTCCGGGTGCCAGCGGCTCTACCTCGCGCGGTGCGGACTGACGGACGCGGGCGTGAAGCTGCTGGCGCAGGCGCCGCAGTTCGGGCTGCTCACTGGACTCTGCCTGGGCAACAACGAGGTCACGGACGAGGCGGCCAAGGCTCTCGCCGAGTCGCCGCACCTGCGCGGGCTGAAGCGGCTGGAGCTGGACGAGAACGAGCTCTCGCCGAAGGGCCGCGAGGTGCTCGAGAAGCGCTTCGGCAAGCGGCTGAAGCTGGCGTACGGACACCCGGGGGAGGGCGAAGGCGGTGGCGACGATGAGGACGGGGACGACGAGTAAAGAAGCCCTCGCCCGACGCGTCGGCCGGCTGGTCCCTGGCTTCCGGCCAACGGGCGAGCCGCGGACCACGCGCAAATCCTGGCTCCTCGCGGGCACGGTGGACGGCCGGGAGGTTCTCGCCAAGGCCTGCGTGCGGACGGCGGGTCACTGGCTCTGGTATGCCCGCCGCGAGGCTGCGGTGCTGCGGACGTTGAACGGGCTGCGGACACCGGTGCGCGTTCCCAAGCTCGTCGCCGCAGACGGCGATGGCCTGCTGGTGATGGAGCGCATCGCCGGTGAGCCGATCGCCGCGACGCGACGGACGGGCGAGCCGCTGGCCCGCGGACTGGTGCCGCTGGCGGAGCGCCTGCGCGGCTGGAAGGCCGGAGCCGCGCTGTCCATCGCTCCTGTCCCGGAGCCGAAGGAGCGATGGGCGCTGCGCCGCTCCCTCCTCGAGGATCCGTCCACGCCGGTGGAGTGGATCGTCGAAGGCATCGACGAATGCCGGCGCCGCGGCCTGTGGGACCGGCCACAGGCGGCTCGGCTCGCGCGCGCGATCGAGTCTCACGGCGCGCAG
>CAZAIE010000176.1:0-9833 GCA_964485035.1 uncultured Myxococcaceae bacterium
GGCCTGCACCGCGGTGGGAAACGCCGCCTCCGGCACGGTCTGTCCCGACGACGGCAACGACTGCACGAGCGACGCCTGCAACGGCAGCGGCACCTGCGCCCACGCGAACAAGGCCAATGGGACGGCCTGCCAGACCAACTCGGTGTGCGTGAGCGGCTCGTGCCTCGCCGGGTGCTACATCGGCGGCACCCACTACGCCTCGGGGACCACCGACCCGGGCAACCCCTGCCGCTCCTGCCAGCCGGCGGTCAGCCTCAGCGCCTGGTCGAACAAGGCCAGCGGGACCACCTGCCCCGACGACGGCAACGCCTGCACCGACGACGTGTGCAACGCGAGCGGGAGCTGCACCCACCCCAACAAGTCCGCCGGCGCGGCCTGCGTCGGCACCGACTACTGCTCGGGGAGCACCCGGTACTACGACTTCGCCTGCAACGGCTCGGGCGCCTGCACCGCCCAGTCCTCCCAGGCCTGCGCCACCGCCGGCGTCTGCCAGACCGGCGGCGGGTGCAGCGGCGGCGCCTGCTCGGGGATCGGGAACCAGCCCTCCAACACGGCGTGCACCAGCGACGGCAACTCCTGCACCAGCGACGTGTGCAACGGGAGCGGCAGCTGCACCCACCCGGCCGTCACCGACGGGACGGCGTGCGCCGCGGGCTCGGTCTGCAGCGGCGGGACCTGCCGCGCCGGCTGCTTCATCTCCGGGACCTACTACGCCTCGGGGACGACCAACCCGGCCAACGACTGCCTCTCGTGCCAGCCCGGGGTGAGCACCTCGGCCTGGAGCCCGGTCGGCTCCGGCACGAGCTGCGTGGGGACGGACTACTGCGACGGGACGACGCGCCGCTCCACCTTCCAGTGCAACGGCAGCGGGACCTGCCAGGCCACGGCGAGCCAGACCTGCGCCACCGCCAACTCCTGCCAGACCGGCGGGGGCTGCGCGAGCGGCTCGTGCGTCGCGGTGTCCGCGAAGGCCAACGGGTCGACCTGCGGGACCTGGGGCGTCTGCGTCAGCGCGAGCTGCAGCGACAACTCCTGCTGGATCTCCGGGGCGCTCTACTCGAGCGGCACCAAGAACTCGGGGGACTGCCAGAGCTGCCAGCCCGCGGTCAGGCGCTCCGCCTGGAGCAACCTCTCCGACGGGACCTCGTGCCACGTGGGCAGCGCCCTGCAGTGCGGCCAGACCTGCAGCGCCGGGACCTGCCAGGGAGGGAGCCTGCTCGTGGTCTGCAACCCGGACGCCGACGGGGACGGCTACGGCGTCTCCGGGACGACCACCCAGGCCTGCGGCACCTGCCCCGCGGGCCAGTCCACCAACACGACGGACTGCTGCGACACCGACCCCGACGCCCACCCCGGGCAGACCGGCTGGTTCGTGCGCACCCGCACCACCTGCGGCGGCTACGACTTCGACTGCAACGGCTCGGACGAGAAGCAGTTCCCCACCGGGACCTGGACTCCGGCCTGCGGTGGGGACTGCGCGCACGGCTGCTTCGCCGTGTCGACCCAGCCCCGCTCCGGGATCTCCTGTGGAGGCCAGAACGTGCCCGACGTCTCCGGCTGTGGCTGCAGCACCGGCAGCTGCGTCGGGACCAACTATCCCTGGAACCAGGGTTGCCGGTGAGTCCGTAAGGGACGAGACTTCGCCTGCAGCCGGCCCACCCGTCTCCCGAGAGGGACTGTTCGTGAACCAAGCCGAAGCACTCGCTCGCCTGCGCCAGCTCGGCGCCAAGCGCAACAAGAAGTACGCCGACTTCGTGACCGAACTCATCACCACCCATGGCCTGGAGGGCTTCCGCTGGTACCGAGCCTCCCGTGATCTCGGTGGCGGCGAGCGATGGGTCGCCCTCCACGAGGCCCCCGCCGAGTGCCCATGGAGAACGAAGGAACCCGTCTCCCCTGCCGGGTTCGTCCAAGCGCAGTTCGCTCCCATCGCAGCGGACTTCAAGGTCGCCGTCGCCACCCTCGAGAAGAGCTGCCTCGGCATCTTCACCGAGAAGATCGGTTCCCAGTGGTACCTCTTCTACCTCGTCGGCCGGGCTCCAGATGGACCTTCGAGCTGGGACGTGAAGGTCCTCGCCGGTGGCCCACCCGCCTCTGGCGACGACTTCAACGAGGCCGCCCGGCGCTTCCAGTGGACCCTGCCCCCGCTGGCGGCACCGCTCTATGGGCTCCACGACGGCTTCGGGGAGGTGCTGGGCCAGAACGAGCAGGGACTGCGCTTCAACGTCGGCAGCTACCTCCTCCCCGTGCGCAAGATGGAGCCTGTCGAGAGCTACGGCTTTTCCAGTCGGGCCGGCCAGCCATTCCTCGATGCCGACTGCCTCCTCTCCTTCTTCATCGACGACGTGGGCAATCGCCTCTGCTTCTTCCGCTGGAGCGGCGACCACCGCGTCAAGGCCTACCACCACGACCGAGAGACGCGCTTCGCAGCTGTGGCGGGAAATCTCGTCGCCACCCTCCACCGCACCCTGCGCGGAGTGATTTCCGGTCGTTGGCCAACGTGACGAGCCCTTGAGACCCCAAAGGAAGGTCTGGGCACTCCCCCCGCCCCGGGCGCCGTGACAACATCGGGGCATGGTCTCCGACGCGGTCTGGGAACGGCTCACGGCACGGCGCGCGTTCGCGCTGAGGCGCGCGGAGTTCGCCGCAGCGCTCCAGGCCCGGCCCGGCGCCACGGAGCTCGAGGACCTCTACCTGGCCTCGGCGGCGCTCGCTGGAGAGCCCGCGGCCCACAAGGAGCTCGTGGCGCTGATCCACTCCTGTCGCGGCGCGGCGGCCCGTTTGGTCGCCGGCGACGAGGCCCTGCTCGACGACGTGGAGCAGGAGGTGGCGCGTGCGGTGCTGACCGGCCCGGCCCCGAAGCTGGCCGAGTTCTCGGCCACAGGTCCGCTCGCGGCGTGGCTCAGGGCAGCGCTGGTGAGGACCGCCCTCAACACCCTGCAGCAGCGCGGTCGAGAGCTGCCCCAGGAGCACGTGGAGGACCTCTTGGACCGGCAGGGAGGGGTCGCGGCGGCCCGGCTCACCGACGCCGAGAAGGTCCGCGAGGCCATCCGCGGCGCGCTGGCCCGGCTCGAGCCCCGGCAGCGGACCCTCTTGCGCCTGCACCACCTCGGCGGCGTCTCGCTGGAGCGGCTGGCGACGATGTTCCAGGTTCACCGGGCCACGGCGGCGCGCTGGCTCGCGCAGGCCCGGGAAGACGTCCTCGCGCAGACGCAGCGGCACCTCGCCGAGGACCTGGGGCTCACCCCGGAGGAGCAGCGCAGCCTGCTCTCCACGGTGAGGTCGCAGCTCGAGCTGAGCTTCCGCGAGCTGCTCTAGGCGAGGCCAGTGGGGCCTCGAGCTCTGACCGGACCGAACGGCGCGGATCGACCGTGGCGATCGACCCGGCCGGTTCAGATCTCCCGGGCGGCTCCGCGCTTGTAGCCCTCGGCCTCGAACGCCGCCTGGAGCCGCTCCAGCGCCTTCTTCGCGTCCTCGGGGGAGGCGTAGCGCTCCACGGCCACCAGCTTGATCCCGGCGCCGTCCTGGACGAGGTGGACCTCCACCTTGCGGTCCGGCCGGTCGAGGCCCAGGTTCATCGCGGCGGGCCCGGCGGGGATGACCGGAGCGGGGGCGGCGGCCTTGGCGGGCTTCGCCTCCTCCTCGCCTTCGTCCTCGCCCTCATCACCCTCGTCGCCGTCCTCCTCGCGCTCCGCGGGGGCGGCCTGGCCGGCGTCGAGGTAGCCCTTCTTGCGCTTCTCGCGCTCGAGCTTCTCCAGCTCCTTGGCGCAGGCCTCCGCCGAGGCGAGCTGCTTCACCTGGGTCTGGCCTCCGGTGCCGATGCGGCCGTAGTTCACGTAGAGGGTCGAGCCGTCGATCCTCGCCCGCCAGAACTTGCTCGAGCCGCCCTCCACGAACTCCAGGTTCACCTTCCAGTCGCTCACTGGTCGCCTCCTCGTTCCTGCTGCTTCGCTTCCAGCCGGCCGATGCGCTCGAGGAGCGCCCGGCCCTTCGCCGGGTCGGCCATGAACACGTGCGCGGCACGCCCGCGCAGCACCGCCAGCGGCTCGCCGTGTCCCGGGCGTCCCAGCTCGCGGTTCTTGATCGCCGCGCGCAGCTCGCGCACGTACTCGCGCGGCACGCGGGCGGCGGGGCGGCCCTTGGCCTCGTTGATCACCAGGCCCGTCACCGCCTGCCGCGAGCCCTTGCGCATCACCCGCGTCTTCTCCGGGTGCACGCGGAAGCCCTCGGCCTGGGCGATGACCTCCACCGCCTTGAGCAGCCGCCCCACGAGGTTCCCCTGCTCGGCCTTGGGGTCCTTCCAGGAGAAGGTGAGGTCGTCGGCGTAGCGCGTGTAGCGCAGGCCCATCTTCTTCGCGAGCGACGAGAGCCGCAGGTCCAGCCGCAGGCAGATGGCGTTGGTGATGCCCGGGCTCGAGGGCGCGCCCTGGGGCAGCGAGCGCGGGCCGGTGGCCACGAACCAGGTCCGGCCGCGCAGCACCAGCTCGTCGCGCGGGGACTCGGTGCACAAGAGCGCCATCAGCGTCGCCACCTGCTCGTTGTAGCCGGCCTTGCGGAACAGGCCCTTCACCCGCCGCAGCGTGACGCTGGGGTAGAAGTCCTTGAGGTCCAGCTTCACCACCGCCGCCGAGGCGAGGTGCGCCAGCGCGTTGGTCTTGATGCTGCGCCCGACCAGGAAGCCGTGGGCGCGGCCGTTCACCGGCAGGTGCTCGACCACGTTCCGGGCGACCCAGCGCTGGGCCTCCTTCAGCTCCTTCTTGGGCGCGCTGATGAGCCGCTCGCCGCCGCTGCGCTTGGGGATGCGCCAGCGCCGGTAGTGGGTCCCGCTGTCCACCTCGCGGTGGTACACGAGCCAGCGCAGCTTGGGGATGGTCACCCCCAGCGCGTCGGCGAGGGCCTGGGCGTCCTTCAGCTCGGGCAGCCCGTTGGCCTTGAGCCGCTCCGCCGCGTCGGGGGCGTCGAAGCGGTCCACGTCCACGGTGTCGTGGTAGAAGACGCCGGCTCCGACGTGGACGACGTGCGCGGCCTTGTACGCCGCCCAGCACGCCTTCCTCAGCTCGCCGCGGACCCGCCGCTCCTCCTCGCGCCGCGCCTTGTAGGCCTTCTTCTCGGCGTCGCTGAGGGTGCTCGGGTCGGTCCCGTCGCGCAGCCCGCGGCGCTGCAGCTCGGCGTGGATCCACGCGTCGATGCCGCCGGCGGCGGCGATGTCGGACCACTTCACCTGCGCGGGGGCGTTCATGGCCGCACCTCGACGGGGAGCGAAGGCCTGCCGCAGGACGCGCGGAGGGCACTCTCGGGGTTGGCAGGAGCGGAGGGGGAAAAGCGAGAGAGGAGAGGGAGCCGGAAACCGTTACCACTCACCTGGGACACGGTAGGCTCACCGGTTTGCCCGACCAGAGGGGTCCTCCTCTTGGGAGCAAACGACGGCTGCGTGGTTGATCCAGCTGCTCCCGAGAGGAGGACCCCTCTGGTCGGAGCAAACCAAGAACAGCCTACCTTGTGGAGCATGGTCAGCTTTGAAGCCTGAGCGGCGCGACGCCGCTCGTGTGCCGAAGCACGGGCTAACGAGACCGACTCCCTCTTCTCTCTCAAAGAACGCGAAGGCAACGGATGCTCGCTTCCTCGGGGGTTCACTGTCAAGAGCCTCCGGTCACTCGGCCGAGCTGGCATCGATGAAGCCCTTCTCGAGCAGCTCGTCGAGGCGCGCGAAGTACGCCTCACGCGCGGACTCGGCGCGGTCGAAGAACAGCTGCTGCATCCGCTCGGTGCCCAGGGGTCCGAAGCGCACGGTGAGGCGGCGGTCGTCGAGGCTCACCCGGTACACGGTGGCCACCTCGCCGCGGCGACGGATGAAGGAGCGGGTCTCGGCGCGGATGAGCCGGCGCCCCTCCTCGGTGTTGCGCACCCGCTCCAGCTCGGCCTGCTGGCGGACGTAGGCCAGCCGCAGGGCGATCATGTGCTCGCACGGGCCTTCCTTGATGCCCGAGCGCTGGAAGGTGCCGCAGGTGCAGGTGGCCTGGGTGGTGCGCCCCTCGCGGTCGAGGGTGAAGGCGGGGCGGTAGACCCGCTTGGCCTTCTGGTCGTGCACCTCGCCCTCGATGCCGCGGCCCTCGGCGCCCAGCTCGTGCAGCCGCGTCACCTGGACCTGCTTGGGGACCTCGAGCAGGCGGTGGGCCTGGCGCTCGCGCTCGTCGCGGAAGCGCAGCGCCTCGAGGTCGGGGGCCTTGGCCAGCAGCGACCGGGCGAAGAAGCTCCGGCGGGCCACGTCGTGGCCGACCGTGCCGGTTAGCAGCGCCGCCAGCAGCGCGGGGCGCAGCTCGTCGCGGGACTTCCCGGTCGCGGCGAGCAGCTCGTCCAGCGTCTTCGCGCCCCCAGCGAGGCTCTGGCCGACCTGGGCCGTCAGCTTCGGGTCGGCGGCGGCGGGGTCGAGCAGGTCGAACGTCGCGACGCCAGCCCAGCCCGCGTCGGTCCAGCCGGAGAGGCCGAGGGTGAAGGTCGCGTGGCCCAGGTCCACCACGTAGAACGCCGGGAGCCCCGGGCCCGCGAGGTGGACCGTCACCGACTTCGCGTGCGGGAGCAGCCGCGCCAGCACCTGCAGCCGGTTGCGGCCCCAGGTGCGCACCACGCACGGCTGGCGGCCGGTGTACTTCCCGCCGCCGCCGCGCAGCACGCGGTCCCAGGGCTCGAGCACGATGCGCGGCTCCTCGCCGGGGACCAGCTCGTAGCGCAGCGCGCGCGGGGCCTTCTTCGCCTTCTGCATGCGCAGCGTGAAGAGGACGTTGTAGAGGTCCACCGGCGCGAGCGGGAAGGACTGCAGCGGCAGGATCGACGCCGACTGCATCTGCCCGAACGCGCGCAGCCAGCGCAGCGGGACGTGGAGCGGCTGGCGGGTCGCCTCACCCGATGCCGGAGCCAGCTCGAGCGTGGTCTCGCGGTGCGAGCGCAGCCGCGCGAACGGCTTGAGCGCCGCGGCGAGGTCCAGGTGCGTGGTCCCCGCGGCCTGCTCGGTCGCGGTGTACGCCCCGCCGGAGGCGAGGAAGAGGCTCGCGTACGCGGACTCGTCGCGGGAGAAGACCTCCAGCCGCAGCCCCTCGGGCGAGACGGTGAGCAGCGGATCCAGCGGCTGCTCGGTCTGCGCGGCCTCGCTGTACTTGAGGGCGAGGAACTCCTTCTGCGCGTCCCAGACCGCCTTGGAGACGCCCTTGCCCTTGGAGATCAGGTAGGCGAGGTAGTCCGCGCGGTCGCGCGCCTTGCGGCGCAGGTCCGAGGACAAGACGTCGCCCACGGCGAGCAGCGCGTCCCGGACCAGACCCGGCTGCTCGACCTTCGCGCGCAGCCGCGCTCCCGGGCGCTCGCCGTCCGTGGGCAGGACGACCCGGCACTTGTCCGCCGCCACCTCCGCGGTGGCGGGCTGGTACGCGACGGAAACATCCAGGCAGGCGTCGCTCATCGCTCACCTCTACTCGTCGTCGTCATCGCCTTCGTCCTCGTCGCCGTCGTCATCGCCGTCGCCGTCATCTTCGTCGCCGTCGTCCTCGTCGCCGTCGTCCCCATCCCCGTCGTCGCCGTCCGAGTCCTCGTCGGCCTCGTCCTCGTCCCCGCCATCCTCGTCGTCGTCCGAGTAATCGTCGTCGTCGCCGTCCTCGTCCGAATCATCCGAGTCGTCCGAGTCGTCCGAGTCCTCGCCGCCGGAGCCGCCGCCACGGGGTCCGCCCTTGTCGCCCGCGTACTGCTTGGGCGCCGAGCGCTGCAGCCGGCGCAGCGCCTTGAACGCCGCCGCACGGACCGCGTCGTCCTCGGACTTGTTGGCGAGGATCGCCTCCAGCGCCTTGCGGGCCTCGTCTCCACCTACGCGTCCGAGGGCCTCGATGGCCGCGAGCCGCGCCGGGTCCTTGCCGGGCTGCGAGGCCACCGCGATCAGCGCCTCGACCTTGCGCGCGCCCACGGCAACTGGGAGCACGGTCGGGCGGATCGCGCTGCGCAGCGCGCCCGCGCCGTCCTGCGCGAGCGCCGCGGCCGCGAGGGGAGCCATCGCCGCGACGTCGGGCACCGCGAGGCGCTCGAGCACCGGCTGGGCCCGGCCCTGGCTGAGCGCCCGCGCGCTCACCGCACGGATCTGCGCGTCGGGGTCGGAGAGCCCGCGCTCGAACAGCGACTGGTCCGCCGGCTGGACGCGGCTGGCCAGGTAGCGCAGCGACGCCTGCCGCACCGGGAGGGGCACCGCCACGTCGGCGCCCTTGCGCGCGACCTCGGCGACGTCGGCCCCGGTCCTGAGCGCCGCGAACAGCGCGGCCTGCCAGGACTCGGAGAGCGTGCCGAGCTCACCCTTGTCGGTCGTGCCGGCGAGCGCGCGGAGGCGCTGGCGCTCGGCGTCGAAGTCGGCCGCCGCACGGGCCGCCGCCTTGCCGATGGAGGGAGCCAGGGCAGCCACCGCCTCGGCGCCCACGACCCACGCCGCCTCGCCACGCCCCGTCGCCGAGGTGCCGTCGAGGAGCGCCCCGAGCTGAGCCTCGGGGACCGCGTGGCGCCGCACCAGCCCCAGCCGCAGGCGCTCGCGCGCAGCACGGTCGGGGATCTTCTCCAGGTAGCCGGCCACTACCGCCGGGTCGGCGAAGCGGGCGAGGTAGGACGCCGCCTCCTCCACCGCCTCGGACCACCGGCTCTGCATCAGCTGCAGGGCGATGCGGGCCCGGTCCTCGGGGAACAGCGCCTCGAGGGCGGTGCGCGCGGCGCGTTGCACTCCCGACACCGCGAGGGCCGCCGCCAGGGCCGGCTCGCTCGCCGGGTCCTTGAGGAGGCCGAGCTGCTCCACTGCGACCACGCGGAGCGAGACGTCCTCGTCACCGTCGCCGAGGATCTGCTCCAAGAGAGCGCGGCTCCGCGCGTCTCCCGCGTGCCTCAGACCGATCAGCGCGCGAACGCGCAGGTTCGCGGGGCCGCTCTTGGCGAGGAACTCGAGGCGGCTGCGGACGTCCTGCGCCTCGTCGCCCTCGAGCTTGGGGAGCATGCGCCCCAGCGCCTCGGCCGCAGCCGGCGCGAGCGCCCGCTCCAGCTCGTCCTCGTTCGCGGGGTCCATCAACGCCAGCGTGGGCTCCAGCGCCCGGCGATCGCCCAGCGAGCCCAGCGCCAGCAGCGCGCGCTCGCGCTCGGGGCCCTCGCCCGCCTTCACCACCAACAGCAGCGCCTGGAAGGCCTCCTTGCGCCTGCGCGCCGCGAGGCCCATCGCCGCCGGGAGCACCAGCTCGCGACGGCCTCCGCGCAGCGCCGCCGCCAGAGCATCGAGGCTGGCGCCGGGGACGTGCTCGGCACGGAAGGCCAGGGCCTCCGCCGCCGCCACGCGCACCTCGGGGATGCGGTCGGCGAGCAGCCGCGCCGCCAGCGCCTCCGCGCCCGCACCGTCCAGGTCCTTGATCCACTCGCAGGCCTGCCGGCGCACCTCCACGTCGGAGTGGCGCACCGCTTCGGTGAGGATGCGCAGGGCCAGCGCCTCGTCGTGCTTCGGCCGCAGCGTGCCGTCGGAGAGCCGCTGGGGCTTCGCGTCCTTGAGCAGCGAGAGCGAGCGCAGGGCTCCCAGCACCTCGAGCCGGAAGGCCGCCTGCTCGTTCTTGGGGTCCGCCTCGTTCAGCAGGCGCAGCAGCGTCGGCTCGGCGGCCGGGTGCGCGACCCGCGTCAGCGCCTCGACCAACTCGGAGCGCGGCGCGGTCTTGTCCGGGTCGTCCTCGAGCCGCGCCGAGAGAGCCAGCGCGGCCGCACGGCCCGCAGCGTCCGCGGTGGGCGCCTGCGGGCGGGCATGGGCGAGCTCGACCAGCGCCTCCATCGCGTCGTCCCCGTGC
>CAZAIE010000177.1:0-9821 GCA_964485035.1 uncultured Myxococcaceae bacterium
ACATCACCGCGGTGGGCGGCGCGGGCTCGTCGGGGCTGCCGGCCTTCGTCAGCGGGACGAAGACGAGGTAGGCGATGAGGCCGATGGCGATGGGGATGGCGACGTAGGGCGCCATCGCGGCGAACTGCGCCAGGGTGGGGAACTTGCCCTGGAACGCGGCGACGACCAGCCCGAGCAGGGCCTCGCCAGCGATGAAGCCGGAGGCGGCGAGGACGCCAGCGTTCTCCACGCGGGCCTTCTGGGCCGGGTTCAGCTTGCGCCGCTTGACGAGCAGGTCGACCAGCCCGCGGACCAGGCCACCGACGAAGATGGCGAAGGTCGTCTCCAGGGGCAGGTACATGCCCACCGAGAAGAGCATGGGGCTGCGCACCCGGATGAGCACCAGCGCGATGCCCATGGCGATGCCCACGACGACCAGCGGCCACGCCATCTCGCCGCCCACGATGCCCTGCGCCAGCGCGGCCATCAGGCCGGCCTGGGGAGCGGGGAGATTCTTGCCGCCGAAGCCGCACGTGTCTGCGGAGATGCCCTTGGCCACGCAGTCGTTGATGTCGCCGAAGTGCAGCACGGCGAGCGGGAAGAACATGACCGCGCCCGCGAAGACGACGCCGATGAGGTCACCTACCTGCATCTTCCAGGGCGTGCCCTTGAGGATGTGGCCGACCTTGAGGTCCTGCAGCATCTCGCCTGCGACCGCTGCGGCCACGCAGACGACCGCGGCCACGCCCAGGACCGCGGCCACGCCTTGGGTGCCCTTGACCCCGATGACCACCATCGTCCCCGCGGCGATCATCGTGGTGGCGAGGGTCAGGCCCGAGATGGGGTTGTTCGAGCTGCCAATGAGGCCCACCAGGTTGCCGGACACCGCTGCGAAGAAGAAGCCGGTCACGAGCATCACCAGCGCGGCGAAGAAGGCGCCCGGGAGGGTGCCGGTGAAGTAGTGGTACAGGCCGATCATGATGATGAAGACCGCCACGATGCCGAACAGGACGAACTTGAAGGGCAGGTCCCGCTCGGTGCGCTCCGTGGCCGCGGCGGCGCCTGCCGACTTGCGCACGTCCGCCACGCCCCGCTTGATGCCGACGAGCAGGTTGTTGCGCATCTTGTAGAGGGTGAAGGTCGCGCCGACGAGCATGCCGCCGACGGCGATCGGCCGGACGATCTTGCTGTAGAGGCTGCCCGCGAGTTCGGTCCAGGCCTTCTCCGTGAGCGCATCGGCGCCCGGCATCGCGGCGCCGGCGCTGACCGCCTTGGTCGCCTCCGCGGTGACCATCTGCAGGAACGCGTCGAAGTGGTAGGGGCCGAGGAAGTAGACGAGCAGCGGGACGAAGAGGCCCCAGGCCAGCACGCCACCGGCGAAGTTCAGCGCGCCCAGCTCCGGCCCGATGATGTAGCCGACGCTCAGGTACGCGGGGGACACGGCCGGCGCGGCGATCTTGGTGACGCCTCCGGCGGTGGCCTGGCCGGTCGCGAGCTTCACGAAGCTGGCCTTGTAGGTGCCGACGGCCGTGATGAGCTCGTTGGAGGCGCGGAACACGCCCAGCGCATCCAGCAGCTTCACGAACGCGCCCACGCCCATCGCCTTGAAGAGCTGGACGGCCGCGTCGGCCCCGCGCTGCCCGGCCTTGTGGATCTCGGCGGCGGCGACGGACTCCGGGAAGGGGAGGCTGGCGTCCTCCACCATCACGCGGCGCAGGATGGTCACGAACAGGATGCCCAGCGTGCCGCCGACGATCATCAGGGCGGTGGCGGTGAGGTAGTCGGTGACGCTCTCGAAAGTCCAGATCTTGGCGATGACGAACGCCGGGATGGTGAAGATGGCGCCCGCGGCGATGGACTCGCCGATGGACCCGACGGTTCGGGCGAAGTTCTCCTCGAGGAGCGAGCCCTTGAACAGCTTCAGGACCGCCATCGAGAGGACCGCCGCGGGGTAGGTCGCGGCGATGGTCATGCCGGCCTTCAGGCCCAGGTACGCGTTCGCGGCCCCCAGCACCACGCACATCAACAGGCCGAGGATCAGCGCCCGGATCGTGAATTCGGTCAGCACCGGGGCCTTGGCCCCGTTCGACTCGTTGCTCATGCGGCTCTCCCAGGTCGTCTGCCCGGAGCGGGCAGGGGTGAGTCAGAAAGCTTCGAAAGGCGCGCCATTCTACTGATGTCGCGCCCGGTTGCGAGCGTCGTGTGAGCCCCGCTCGGTCAGTCGACGGTGATGGACTTGCTCACGTTCTTGGGCACGTCCGGGTGGACGCCGTGGTTGCGCACCCCCAGCCGGTCCAGGTACTGCGCCTTGAGCAGGCTCATCTTCAGCGCCAGCCGCTGCAGCACCACCGTGGACGAGAACACGGTCAGCAGCGTGTCGTTGGTGCGCGGCAGCGTGATGTAGACCGCCCGGTACCCGGGGTTGTCAACCGGCGCCTTGGTCGCCGCCGAGCGCAGCGCGGTGTTCTCCTCGGCGATGACCACCGTGCACGACCCGCGGATCTTGTGGGTGTTCAGCGCGGAGATGGTCAGGCCCACGTCGCGCTCGTCCGGTCCGGTGACGTAGAGCAGCGGGTAGTCGGCGTAGAGCGAGCCGATCAAGTCCTCCCGCTTGAGCGCGTCGTCGCAGAGCGCCTGCTCCTCGGGGTCGAGCGAGAACGAGGGCACGGGCGAGAGCGCGGCGTCGGTGGCCGCCTGCGCCAGCCTGCGCGCGGCGTGGAAGTCCATCTTCAGGTGGTCGGCGCGCGAGAGCAGGGTGTCGATGGCCTGGCCCACCTGCTTCAGCAGCGCCTCCACCTGCAGCGGGCCATAGACGGTGTTGAACCCCAGGATGGTGTTCGGCCCGTGCTTGAACTCGCTGCCCTCGAAGCCCTCGGCGTGGTTCAGCACCACCTCGCGGATCTTGAGGGCGCCCTCGCGGGCCACGGCGCTGATGCGCGTCGCCAAGACGTGCATCGACGGCCGCAGGTAGAGCAGCTGCGCCGCGCTCTCGATCTCCTGGGCAGTGGACTCGAAGGTCGCCCGCAGCAGCGCGGAGAGGTTGGGCAGCCGCTCCCAGCGCCCGCCCACCTCGCGCCGGATGACCTCGCGCTCCTCCGCGGAGAGGCTCGCGTCCTCGCCGCGCCGGCGCGCGAGCTGCAGCGCCAGCCCGTAGAAGATGGCCATCTGGTTCATGAAGCTCTTCGTCGCGGGGACGGCGATCTCCGGGCCGCAGCGCAGCGGGATGACCAGCTCGCTCTTCTCCTGCGCCAGCGTGGAGTTCACGTTGTTCACGATGGCGATGCGCCCCACCTTGCGGCCGGAGGCGATGACGTCGTTGAGCACGTCGATGAGGTCCTTGGTCTCGCCGGACTGGCTCACCGCCACGAAGAGGTCCCCGTCGCGCAGGCTGCGCGAGTACTGCCCCCGGAACTCGCCGGGGAGGATGGGGATGAGCTCCACGTGCGCCAGCTCGTTGAAGAACAGCGCCGCCGCCTTCGCCGCGTGGAACGAACTGCCGCAGCAGGTGACGAAGAGCCGCCCGCCCGCCGCCAGCGAGGTCATGCACATCTGCGCGAAGCGGTCGACCGCAGCGCCGAACTCGCGCTGCTCGTCGCGCTCGAGCATCACGTCGAGCAGCCGGACTGAGAAAAGGTCGTCAGGACCCCGGGCCATCTTGAACAGGTCCGCGAAGAAGCCGGCCTCGCTGCTCACCAGCCGCTCGGCGAGCTGCTCGGGAGGCGCGTCCAGCCCCTGGGCCTTGGTCTCCAGCGGCACGCTCGCGAGCAGCTTCTTGAAGACCGGCAGGTCCACCAGGGCGTGGAAGTGCGCGCGGATCTCGTCGTCCTCGCATTGGTCGCGCAGCACGTCCACCGTCATCCCGACCTCCTTCAGCTCGGGCGCGGTCAGCGCTTCGAAGTACGGCTTGAGGAGGCGGCAGGCCTCGGTGCCGCCCAGGAACAGGCGCACCACGTTGCGCACCGTGGCCTCCTGCGCGGCGATCTCCTGGTCCATGAAGGTCTGGAACGGCGGGACGAGAGCGGTGTCCTCGGCGCGCAGGCGGCTGCGCACGGCCTCGCGCGGCAGCTCCACCGCCTCCGCCACCTTGCCCGGCTTGCGCGTGAGGCCGTAGACGCGGTGGCCGGCGGCGTCGAACTCCACGAACTCGCCCTCGGAGAGCGGGACGATGACCCGCGTGAGCTTCAACACCGAGGACAGGTCGGACGACGCGATGCCGAAGCCGCCGGCCACGGGGTCCTTCCCCAGGCCGAAGTAGAGGCTCGAGCCGAGCTTGATGGCCCACAGGGTGCGGCTCACCGGATCGACGATGACCGCGGCGAAGCTGCCCTCGAGCTTCGCCGCCGCCAGGGCGATCGCCTGGCGCATGCACCGCGCGCGCAGCGCCTTGTCCGCGGTGCGGCCGGGGTGCGCGGCCAGGGCCTGCTCGAAGTAGTGCTCGACGGTGTGGACCACCATCTCTCCGTCGTTGTCGCTCTTCACCACGTGGCCCTCGGAGAGCAGCCATTGCTTCAGCGCGTCGCAGTTGGTGACGTTGCCGTTGTGGGCGCCGTAGATGTGCGTCTTGCAGCGCACGTCGTGGGGCTGGGCGTTGGCCTCGGTGACCGCCCCGAAGGTGGCCCAGCGCACCTGGCCGCAGAGGATCTGCCCGGGCTGGTTCACGATGCCGAGCTTGTGGACCATGACGCTGGGAGCGCCCACGCCCTTGAGCAGCTGGATGGTCTCGCCCTCGGCCTGGAAGGCGGCGCCGGTGGAGTCGTAGCCGCGGTACTCGAGCGTCTTGAGCAGCTCCGCTGCGATCCAGCCCAGGTCCTTGCGGGACTTCTCGTAGATGAGACCGATGACGCCGCACATGCTCGGAGACTCCGTCGTTCGTGGTTGCGCCCGGGTCCGGCCGCGGGCGGCGCGCACTATGGCACACGGTCCCAAGCGATGCAGTCGCGGGAGTTGACCCGGTGACCAAGCCCGGATACGAGGCCGTCATGTCCGGCACCTCGCACCGCTTTCCGCAGCCGCAGCAGGACCCCGAGGCCAAGGCCACGCGCAAGCCCGAGTGGCTGAAGGTGAAGCTGCCGTCCGGCGAGGGCTACGAGCGCGTGCGGGCCATCCTCGAGAAGACGCGGCTCAACACCGTCTGCCAGCAGGCGCGCTGCCCGAACATGGGCGAGTGCTGGGGCGGCGGGACCGCCACTGTCATCCTCATGGGCGAGATCTGCACGAGGGCGTGCCGCTTCTGCCACGTGAAGGTCGGCGCCCCAGCCCCGCTCGACCCGCAGGAGCCCGAGCACCTGGCGCGCGCGGTGGGCGAGCTCGGGCTGAAGTACCTGGTCGTCACCTCGGTCGATCGCGACGACCTGCCTGACGGCGGGGCGGGGCACTTCGCCCAGGCCATCACGGCGCTGCGCCGTGAGAGCCCCTCGACGGTGGTCGAGGTGCTCATCCCCGACTTCCAGGGTCGCGAGCAGGACCTGGACACCGTGGCCGCGGCGCGGCCGCACGTCATCGCCCACAACGTCGAGACGGTGGAGCGGCTGCAGGCGACGGTGCGCGACCGCCGCGCGAGCTGGGCCCAGTCGCTGAAGGTCCTCGACTACTTGAAGAAGCGGCACGGGGTGTACACCAAGAGCTCGCTGATGCTGGGGGTCGGCGAGACGGAGGACGACCTGCGTGCTTCCTTCCGCGCGCTGCGCGACCTGGGCGTCGACGTGCTCACGCTCGGCCAGTACCTGCAGCCCTCGCCGTACCACCTGAAGGTGGAGCGCTTCTACCGCCCGGCCGAGTTCGACGCCCTGCGCGACGAGGCGATGACCTACGGCTTCCTCTACGTCGCCGCGGGCCCGCTCGTCCGGTCCAGCTATCGGGCCGCGGAGTTCTTCCTGCGGGGGTTGATGCAGGAACGGGCGCCGAACCCCTGAGCCTCGTTGTTCGTTGAACACTCCCGCGTTTTCGCTGTGCTTTCCGCTGCCGGTCGTCCGGGGTTGGGTTACCCAGATCCAGCCTTTTCCTGCTTTCCGGCACGGAGCGACGAATGCACACCCCCGACCAGTCCGCGGCGAGCGCCGCGAAGGTCACGTTGGATCCCTCGGACATGGAGCGCGGCGACGTCTTCCGCGTCCTGCGGCCTGATGGGAGCGCCGACCCCGCGCGTGACCCCCACGTCGATCCGAAGGAACTGCGCAGCCTCTATCGGCTGATGCTGCTCAACCGAGCGCTCGACGAGCGGATGATCACCCTGCAGCGGCAGGGTCGCATCGGCTTCTACATCGGCTCCATCGGCGAGGAGGCCTCGATCCTCGGGCCCGCTTCGGTGATGCGCCCCAACGACTGGGTGTTCCCGGCGTATCGCGAGCATGGCGCGACGCTGATGCGCGGGATGCCGCTCGCGAAGTTCCTGGCCAACCTCTTCGGCAACTCCGAGGACCCGATCAAGGGACGGCAGATGCCGTGCCACGAGGCGTGGGCGCCGGGGAACCTCGCGTCGATCAGCTCGCCGCTGGCGACCCAGCTGCCGCACGCGGTGGGGGTGGGCTGGGGGGCGCGGCTCAAGAAGCGACCCGACGTCGCCCTGGCCTTCTTCGGCGACGGCTCGACCTCGACGCACGACTTCCACACCGGCCTGAACTTCGCGGGCGTGCTCAAGGCGCAGGTGATCTTCCTGTGCCGCAACAACCAGTGGGCGATCTCGGTGCCGCTCTCGAAGCAGACCGCCTCCGAGACGCTCGCGGCCAAGGCGACGGCGTACGGGCTCCCCGGTGTGCGCGTGGACGGCAACGACCTGCTCGCGATGATCGCGGTGACCCGCGAGGCTCACGAGCGCGCCCGCAGCGGCCTGGGAGCGACCCTCATCGAGGCCATCACCTACCGGGTGAAGGGACACTCGACCTCGGACGACCCTCGCGCCTACCGCCCCGAGGAGCAGGTGGAGCCGTGGCTGCGGCTGGACCCGCTCATCCGGCTGAAGCAGCACCTGGTGCACCTGGGCGCGCTCTCCGAGCCCGAGGACGCAGCGATGCGCAAGGAGGTCGAGGAGGAGATCCGCGAGGCGGCGAGCCAGGCGGAGAAGGCGGGGCCCCCGGCGCTGGGGACGCTGTTCGAGGACGTGTACGCCGAGGTGCCGTGGCACCTGGCCGAGCAGCGTGACGAGGCCCAGCGGCTCGCAGCGAAGAACGGGGAGGTGGGGTGATGGCCCGGCTCAACCTGCTGCAGGCGGTGAACGAGGCGCTGCGCACGGAGATGCGCCGCAACCCCGAGGTGATCGTCCTCGGGGAGGACGTGGGCAAGTTCGGCGGGGTCTTCCGGGCGACGCAGGGCCTCTTCGACGAGTTCGGAGCCGACCGCGTGGTGGACACCCCGCTCGCCGAGGGCGGGATCATGGGGACCGCGGTGGGGCTCTCGCTCTACGGCATGCGGCCCGTCCCGGAGATGCAGTTCGCGGACTTCATCTTCCCGGCCTTCGACCAGATCGTGAACGAGGTGGCGAAGTACCGGTACCGCTCGGGTGGGCAGTTCAAGGTCCCGATGGTCATCCGCTCGCCGTACGGCGGCGGCATCCGCGGCGGGCACTACCACTCACAGAGCCCAGAGGCGCTGTTCATCCACACCGCCGGCCTGAAGGTGGTGGTGCCCTCGAACCCGTACGACGCGAAGGGGCTCTTGCTCTCGGCGCTCCGCTCGGACGACCCCATCCTGTTCTTCGAGCCCAAGCGGCTCTACCGCGCGGCGACGGGGGAGGTCCCCGAGGGCGACTACACCGTGCCGCTGGGGAAGGCCTCGGTCGTCCGCGAGGGGCGGCACGTGACCGTCATCGCCTGGGGCGCGATGCTCCACGAGGCGCAGGCAGCGGTGGAGAAGGCCGCGGAGCAGGGCGTCGAGTGCGAGCTCGTGGACCTGCGCACGCTCTGGCCGCTGGACATCGAGACGGTGACGGCCAGCGCGCGCAAGACGGGGAGGGTGGTGGTCGTCCACGAGGCGGCGCGCGCGTGCGGGTTCGGCGCGGAGATTCTCGCGCAGGTGCAGGAGCGGTGCTTCGTGCACCTCGAGGCGCCCATCCGCCGCGTGACCGGCTGGGACACCCCGTTCCCGTACACGCTGGAGAACGACTACCTGCCGAGGGCGCCCCGCGTCCTCGACGCCATCCTCGAGACCGCGCGCTTCGCCCCGTGAGGGAGTCCATGTCCACGTTCGAGTTCAAGCTCCCCGACATCGGGGAGGGCATCGTCGAAGGCGAGATCGTCAAGTGGCTGGTGAAGGAGGGCGACGAGGTCGCCGAGGACCAGCCCATGGTCGAGGTGATGACCGACAAGGCCACGGTGGTCATCCCCAGCCCGCGCAAGGGACGCGTGGTGAGGCTCCACGGCGTCGAGGGCGCCATCGCGCGGGTGCATGCAGCCCTGGTGACATTGGAGGTCGGGGGAGCGCAGGTCGCCCCTTCGGCGCCTCCCCAGTCCGAGGCAGCCGTGAGCGCGCCGGTCATCGCGCCGCCTGCAGCCGGGAAGGTCCTCGCCACCCCGGTCACCCGGAAGATCGCCGCGGAGCACGGGATCGATCTGTCGAAGGTGGGCGGCTCGGGACCCAACGGCCGCGTGCTCAAGGCCGACGTGCTGAAGGTCGTCGAGGCGAAGGCTGTTGCTCCCCCGGCTCCGGCCGCGAGCGGTCCTGCGCCCACGGTGGCCTGCAGCCCCGGCGACGAGCGGATTCCGCTGCGAGGTCTGCGCCGGGCCATCGCGAAGAAGATGGTGCAGAGCAAGTTCACCGCGCCGCACTACACCTTCGTCGAGGAGCTGGACGCGACCGAGCTGAAGGCGCTGCGAGCCCGCCTGAACGAGCGGCTGGCGAAGGGTGGGGGAGCCAAGCTCTCGTTCCTGCCCTTCATCGCCAAGGCCCTGGTCTCGGCGCTGCGCAAGTTCCCCCATCTCAACGCGAACTTCGACGAGGCGGCGCAGGAGTTGGTGGTGCGCCACCCCGTGAACCTGGGCATCGCCGTGTCGACCGAAGAGGGCCTCACCGTTCCCGTCCTCAAGGACGTGCAGGCGAAGACGCTCGCGCAGCTCTCGGAGGAGACCGGCACGCTGGCTGCTGCGGCCCGGGAGCGGCGCCTGCGGCCGGAGGACGTCACCGGCGGGACCTTCACCGTGACCTCGCTGGGCGAGACCGGGGGCCTCTTCGCCACGCCGATCATCAACCACCCCGAGGTGGCCATCCTCGGCGTGCACCGGATGCGGCAGCGGCCGGTGGTGCGCGAGGGCCGCATCGAGATCCGCGAGATGCTGAACCTCTCGCTCTCGCTCGATCACCGGGTCATCGACGGGGCGGTGGGGGCCGCGTTCACCTATGAGCTCATCCGGCTGCTGGAGACGCCTGAGCTGCTCTTGCTCGAGATGAAGTGAGCCGAGGCGGGGTGGTAGGTTCTCGGCCGTCATGCGACCGGACCGTTCGGAGATTCGCGAGTTGGTGAGGCAGGCCCAGGCGGCCGAGGTCTCGGGGGAGCTGGCCCGCGCCGCGGACCTGCTCGTTCGTGCCGCCGACCTCAGCCTCGAGCAGGGGCAGACTGGCCGGGGTGCTGCGCTGTTGCGGCACGCCTCGCGCCTCCAGCCCGAGCGAGCCGGTCTTGCGGCACGCGCGGATGAGTTGGAGCAGGGTCGTCCCAGCGACGAGCCCGCGCTGGCGGAGCGAGGCCCGTCGCGCGCCGACCCTTCCGTGGAGGCGTGGTGCTCGTTCTGCTGTCGTCCGGGCACCGAGGTTGGTCCCCTGGTCGCCGGGCCCGCTGGGGCGTTCGTGTGTGGTCCGTGCGTGGGCTCGGCTGCGGCGCTGCTGCAGCTCGGCTCCGTGAAGCCACCGCCAGCGGC
>CAZAIE010000178.1:0-9783 GCA_964485035.1 uncultured Myxococcaceae bacterium
GATGCGGTAGTTCTCGCAGCCCGGCGCCGGGCGGCTGTAGCTCAGCCACTGGAAGCTCTCGCCGCCCCTTCGCTCCTGCCAGACCTCGAGCGGCGCCCCCAGTGCTGCAGTCACTTCCCCCGCCTCGGCCCCCACCTTCAGCCGCTGGAAGGCCTGCTCCGAGTATCCAGCGGGATACTCGGTCCTGGGCCAGAGCGAGACCACCAGCGCGATCTGGAAACCGACCGCCAGGACCTGGAAGGACACGACGAAGCCGAGGAGCCACCGGGACCTTTGGGGCGTCGGCACTTCCGACCTCATCGCTCCTCCCGTCCGCCCGGGGCCTGCGGCCGCTCGCCCGCGTGCGCCTGGCTCCACGAGAGCCCGAAGCTCGCGAGGTACTTGCGGAGCCGATCCGCGTCGTTGGTGCTGGTCTTGCGCAGCCGGGACACTGCGAAGAGCCGCCGGCCGGCCTCGCTCATCGACGGCGCGACCTGGCAGGTCCCCAGCACCGCCGCGAGCTGCACGCGATCGAACAGGTCGAAGCCCTCGAGGCCGGAGTCGTCGAATGAGGCCGGGGCCTCCTCGCCCGAGGACCACGCCGCGCGCAGCCTCGCGATCTCGCCCTCCACGACCTCCACGGTGATGCGCCCACCCGCGGCCAGGGTGCCCATGCGCGTGACCGCTGCGTTGAGGTCGCGGAAGTTGCCCGCCCAGCGCGCCTGCGGCGAGACGGCGAAGGACAGGAACAGGTCCCTCGCCTCGCGGGCGAAGCCCAGGCGCCGCCCGTGCCGGCGCTCGAACTCGTCCAGCTCGTAGGCGAGGTTCGGCTCCACGTCCTCGGGTCGCTCGGCGAGGCCGGGCAGGCGGAAGGTCCAGGTGTCGAGCCGCGCCAGCAGGTCGGCGCGGAAGCGGCCCTCGCGCACGCGGGCGCGCAGGTCCCGGTTGGTGCCCGCCACGAGCTGGAAGTCGCTGCGCGCCTCCTGGTCCGAGCCCATGGGCAGGAAGACCTTCTCCTCCAGCGCGCGCAAGAGCATCGCCTGCTCGTCCAGGCCCAGCTCCGCCACCTCGTCGAGGAAGAGCACGCCGCCGTCGGCCGCGCGCAACAGGCCCGGGCGCGCCGCGAGCGCCCCGGTGAACGCGCCCTTCACGTGGCCGAAGAGCGCGCTCATCGCCTGGTCGCCGCGCAGCGTCGCGCAGTTCACCTCCACCAGCGCCCCGGCCACCTGGTGGCGCGACTTCTTCAGCTCGTAGATGCGCTGCGCGAGCCGCGTCTTCCCCGCGCCGGTGGGCCCGGTGAGCAGCAGCGGCGCCCGCGAGCCGAGCGCCACCTTCTCGATCTGCTCGATGAGGGTGTTGAAGGCCGCGTTCCGCGTCGCAATGCCCGCCTTCAGGAAGCACGCCCCCTCGCGCGCCTCCTGCGCCGAGCGCGCGGCGAGGCGGTCATAGCGCGAGAGATCCAGATCGATGATCGACCAGCGGCCGGCGGTGCCCGGCTCGTCGCGCAGCGGCGGCGAGGTCTGCAGCAGCCGGCCCGGCAGGTGGCGCGACTCGGCGAGGAGGAACAGGCAGATCTGCTCGACGTGCGTCCCGGTGGTGAGGTGCACCAGCAGGTCCTCGCGCTCCGGGTCGAAGTGGCGCTCCCGGGCCCAGCTCCACAGCCGGTCGAAGACCTCCTCGAACTCCCAGGGGTCCTTCAGCACCAGGGGCGAGGCCACCACCTCGGTCTCCGGCGAGACCGAGCGCACGTCGTCGGAGACGGTCCGCAGCAGCGCCGCGTGCGCCGGCTGGTAGAGCAGCTCCAGGCGGTGCACGAGCAGGTCCTCGTGCTGGCAGAGCGAGACGTTCGGACGCCACCGCTCCCAGCGCTTGGGGCCCGCTCCGGCGTCGAGCGTGGGACCGAGCAGCGAGACCAGGGTGGTGGGGCGGGAGGAGGGCTTCGTCATGCGCGGCAGCCTATCCGATTGGATAGCCCCTGCACCCCGCCGCGAACGTGCGGCATTGGATCGCCGCGGCTAGGAAAGTGGCGACGCGTCGCAACCCGGGGGGCCGGTCATGAGCGCGCACCATCCTTTCCGCTCGGCGGCGAAGCAGGCCGAGTACCTCGCGCGCTACGAGGAGCGCGCCGCGGCCTGGCCCGTCCGCTCGGTCACGCGGCTGGTCCCGACCTCGTTCGGGGAGACCTTCGTCAGGCTCAGCGGCCCCGAGGACGGTCCCCCGCTGGTGATGCTGCCGGGCATCGGCTCGCCCGGCCTCACCTTCGTGGCCAACGCGGCGGCGCTGTCGAAGGAGCGGCGGATGGTCGCGGTGGACAACGTCCACGACCACGGCCGCAGCATCGAGTCGAGGACGCACCCGGTGACCTCGGCGGCGGACTTCTGCGCCTGGCTCGACGAGCTGCTCGACGGCCTCGGCTTCGCCAAGGTCGATCTGCTCGGGCTCTCGTACGGCGGGTGGATCTCGGCGCACTACGCGCTCCACGCCCCGGCGCGCGTGCGACGGCTGGTGCTGCTCGCGCCCGCGGGAACCCTCGCGCCCATCCCCTGGGGGTTCATCTGGCGCGCGATCCTGTGCGTGGTACCGATGAAGGTGCTGATGCAGAACTTCATGGCCTGGGCGACGACCACCGAGTCGATCCCGCCCGACGCGCAGCGGCTGCTCGACCAGATCGCCGACGACGCGTACCTCGCGCACCACGCCTTCGCGCAGCGGAGAATGGTCCCGCCGATCCCGCTCACGGACGAGGAGCTCTCCCGCATCGAGCCGCCGACGCTGTTCCTGGCCGGGGACCGCGAGGTCTGCTTCCACCCCCACGAGGCCATGGCCCGGCTCGCGCGCGCGGCGCCTCGGGTGAAGGCGCGCCTGCTCCCCGGCGCCGGCCACGACTTCTTCGTCTCCCGCGCGCAGGAGGTGGACCGCCTGGTGCTGAAGTTCCTCGCCGAGGCTTGACGCCGGGCCTCTGCGGGACCGAGCCTCCACCCATGCGACCCCTGCTCGCCTTGCTCGTGCTGTTCACCGCCTGCGAGAGCCAGGACGCCGCCGACCAGCGCCAGGCGCGCCGGCTGTGCGGGTTGCCCCCGGAGGCCGCGGTGGTCTCATGGAAGGGCTACCCGTCGCGCGTCGGCTTCGGACAACGCGAGGGGCTCTCGGTCTCCGGGACCTTCCGCCCACCCTCCGCGTGGACTCCCGCCTCGGCCGGGTACCGCGCCGCGCCCTGGCCCTCGGCACGCACGGCGGCCGAGGCCGCCTTCCGGCTCGGGCACGAGCTCGACGGCGCCGTCGCGCTGCGCTGCGAGACGGCGGGGAACAACGTGCTGCACGCGACCCGGACGAGCCCCTGCGACGGCACGGCCCGACCGATCGACGTCATCCTCTGCGCCGTCGAGCCCTCGGGCGACGTCCGCGTCACCGTGCGCAGCGCGTACTGACCGCTACCGCTCCCGCAGCCCCTGCTCGGTGAGCAGCAGCCGCGCGACGTCGAGCTTGAGCAGCTGCTTCAGGTTCTGCGCCGCGAGCGCCCGGTAGAGCTTCACCTGCTCCGCGCCCTCGGCTCCGCCCTTCTGCTTCCCCTGCTCGAGGCCGGCGAGGACGAAGAACGCGGTGCAGGCGAGGTGGTCGGCGAGCTGCTGCTTCTGCACGTCCGACGCCTTCACGAGCGACTCGCTGGAGCGCAGCAGCGCGTCGAGCTGGAGGTTGAGCGCCTCGGTGGCCGCGTCCGAGGGGTCCTCGCCGTGGAACACGACGTAGTTGGCCGTGACGAAGAAGGTGAGCGCGTGGCCGAGGTCGTTCGCACGACCGGCCTTGGCTGCCTCCGCGACGTAGGACGCCTTCGCGTCGCGCAGGAAGACCACCAGCTCCGCCTGGTCGGCGGGCTTGGGAAAGAGCGACGCGGCGATCTCCTCGGGCACCCGCGTGGGCGAGGGACGGTAGGTGATGCGTGCGGGACGGGCGGGAGCCAGCCTGGGACCCGTGGTTGCGGGCTTCGCCGGCTGCAGCAGCGCCTTCTGGTTCACCTGCCCGCGCAGCATGGTCTCGATGAGACTGCTGCTGGGGTTGTTCCAGGTGCTGCCGGAGTAGGGGTTGGTCCACTGCGCGCGGACGGGCGCGGGCAGCGCCACGGCAGCGAGCAGTCCGACGACGAGGAGGAGGCGGTCCATGCCGCGCATGCTACTGCCGGCTCGCGAACGGGGTGAACCGCTGCGCCTCGGGGCGCGCTTTCCCGGCTACAGTCGCTGGCCATG
This sequence comes from uncultured Myxococcaceae bacterium, assembly GCA_964485035.1. Taxonomy (GTDB): domain Bacteria; phylum Myxococcota; class Myxococcia; order Myxococcales; family UBA5297; genus CAZAIE01. Next base: position 4,221 of record CAZAIE010000178.1, read on the forward strand.
AATGAGGCACACCTCATGGCTGCGCTCGGGCTCGCCGCGGTCGGCTTCGGGGCGCTGCTGGTCTGGTCCTGGCGCTCTGCATCCCGACAGATCCGCGAGACCCCGCTCCGCGGCTGCGGGGAGCTGGTGCGCGGCCACTCGTGCCGGGTCGTGGGCAGGCTGCGGACCGACACCCCGCTCGTCGCGCCGCTGACCGGCACGCGCTGCGCCTTCTACCGGATCGTCGCGAACGAACACCGCCGCTCGAGCGACGGCGAGGACGTGGTGGGCCACGAGGTCGGCCGCTTCGAGGAGGGCTCGTCGCTCCAGCTCGAGGACGCCACCGGCGCCGTGGACGTCGACCTGACCGGCTGCGAGCTGCACTGCACCGAGCACGGCGCCGACGCCGACTCGGCCTTCGGAGAGGACCGCCGGGAGCTGCTGGAGCGCGCGAACCAGGGCTTCCGCGAGAGCTTCGGCGCGTTCCTCGACCGCGGCGTGCTCGGCCTCGCGGCCTCGGGGAGGATCCGGCTGATCGAGAGCTGCATCCCCCTCGACGTGGACATCCAGGCCCGCGGTCGTGTGCTCGAGGGCCCCGTGCTGGGCGGCGAGCGAGACCTGGTCGTCTGCGTCCCGCCGCACCGCGAGGGCGCCCGCGAGCAGAAGATCGGCCTCGTCGGCATCGCGATGATCCTGGTGGGCGCGCTGTTCGCTGCCCTGGCACTCTCGGCCGGGGAACCCGACCCCGAGCCCAAGAGTGGGCCCGGGAGGCCGATCCAGGAGTGGAAGGAACCCCGCCGCTGACTATCCGAGGCTCTTCGCCGCGGGGCCAGACCCGACACCCCGGGTGGTATCCTGAGTCCATGACGGACGAAGAGCTCAGGCGCTCGGCGCGAGCGGGTTGGACGACGACGGTATTCCGCGACCCGGAGACCGAAGACGACGCGGACGTCGACTTCTAGCTGAGCCTCTCGATTCCGGAGCGAATCGAGTTGGTGAGCCGGCTGAGCCTCGAGGCCTATCGCAGGCTGGTGGGAGACCCCCTTGCTCGATCCCAACTACAGCGATCTGTTGTCCGCGTTTCTCGCCCGTGAGGTCCGATTCCTCGTCGTCGAAAGACCTGGCCGATGCCCAGGCGCTGGAGTCAATCCTCGAGAAGCGCTGAACTCCGAACGTTCGGAAGCCTCTCGGGCCGAGAGCACTATCGGTGCACCGCAGCAAGCAGCCTGCTGGTCGTGAGGCCTGCTCTCGACCCTCAACTCTCGACTCTCGACCGCGGCTCCGCCGCTCGATGGCCGGCGCGAGCACTTCGGTTGCGGCGGAGCCGCGCTACCCGAGGTTCTTCGCCGCGAAGCCCCAGTCCAGCAGCTTGTCCACCACCGCGACGACGTAGTCCTTCCGCCGGCTCTGGTAGTCCAGGTAGTAGGCGTGCTCCCAGACGTCGAGAGTGAGCAGCGCGCGCTGGCCGCGGGTGAGCGGGGTCTCGGCGTTGCCGGTCTTCACCACCTTCAGCTTGTCGCCGTCCACCACCAGCCACGCCCAGCCCGAGCCGAACTGCGTCACCGCGGCCTCGACCAGCTGGCGCTTGAGCTCGTCCACCGAGCCCAGGTCGCGCTTCACGCGCTCGAGCAGCGCCCCGGTCGGAGCGCCGCCGGCCCCGGGCCTGAGGCTGTTCCAGAAGAACGTGTGGTTCCACACCTGTGCCACGTTGTTGAAGAGCCCCGCCTTTGCAGGGTCTGCCGCCGCGGCCTTGATGATCTCCTCGAGCGGCTTGCCGGCGAGGCTGGTCCCGGCGAGCAGCTCGTTGGCCTTGTCCACGTACGCCTGGTGGTGCTTGCCATAGTGGAACGAGAGCGTGTTCGCGCTGATCACCGGGGCGAGCGCGTCCGGGGCCCACGGCAAGGGCGGCAGGGTGAGCACGCCCGGCTTCGCCTCGGGGACCTGCGGCTTGGGCGTCTCGGCAGCGCCAGCGTCCTTGGCGAGCGTGAGTGCGGCAGACGCGGCAGCGGCTCCGGCGAGGACCTGACGACGGCTGAGCTGGGACATGGCGGACCTCCATCGCGGGGAAGGCGTTGGGATGCACCGGTCCGCTTTTCGTCTCAGCGCTCGCCGGCTGCCGCCCGGACGTCCACCCGCCACTCGAAGCCCAGCGCCCCGGGTCGGGTCACCACCGCCACCGGCGCTCCCTGGGAGAGGCTCTCGTGCAGCGCGCGGCGCACGGTGAAGTGCGGCGGCTCCGCACCCTCGACCCAGGGATCGACCACGAGGTGGTACGTCGTCGAGTTCTTGGAGCGCGTGGTGTAGTGCGACGCGACGCGGGTCGCGCGCACCGTCTCGGGGCCCGGGTCGGCGAGGCTGTTGTAGAGCAGGTGCCCCGCGATGGACCCCGCGGGGAAGATGACCAGCGAGGTCAGCAGCACCGCGAGGTAGATGGACCCCGACCACGAGCGCCCACGGATGAGCAGGAACGCCAGGGCCACGAAGCCGACCCAGCCCATCGCCGCTGTGGTCAGCGCCCGCTCGTAGAGCGCCCCGCCGATGGGCTCAAAGGTGTTGGCGGCGAGGATCGCGGTGATGAACGACCCCGTGCCGCCGAGCGCGCAGTACGCGATCCACAGGGCGCGCTGCAGCTTGTCGGAGGCATGGGAGACGCGCGCGTGGGCCGCCGTCTGCGCGGGCACCGGCGACGCGAGGGCCGCCATCCGCTCCACGATGGTGCGGACATCCTCCGGGGTGAGCGAGCCGCGCCGGTAGTTCACCAGGCTCACGCCCACGCCCTTGCGGTCGAGGACGATGCTCACCGACTCGGAGTGGCCCTGGCACGCCTCGTCGAGCGCGATGAGGCGGGCGCGGTCCTCCACATCGGAGAGCAGGGCGCGGGCGTACTCGGGGTTGTCGGCGTTCACGTAGAAGCGGTCGTCGAAGGCCGCGTCCCCGGTCTCCACCTCCACCTCGAGCCCGATGCGCTTGCAGAGGCGGTGGAACGCACCCTCCTTGGCGAGCTTCACGACCTCGGGGAACGGGTGGTCCAAGCGCAGCGCAAACGACACGGCGTTCTTGCGCGTCCCGGACTCGTAGCGGCAGTGGAAGGTCTTCCCCGAGATCGCGCCATGCATCCCGTTGGCCTCGGGCTCGGCGTCGAGCGCGACGGCCAGCCCAGACCAGGTCTCCGAGCTGCCTCCGAGCAGGCCGCCCGCACTACGGACTCGGCGCGTGCTGCGCACGATGACCAGGATGAAACCAGCCCAGACCAGCGCGCTGGCGAGCACGAAGGTCACTACGAAGGCAGGGGACATGACCCCAGACCATACCCTCTACGCGCCTGGGGTGGTCACACCAGCACTGCGAGCCGCTGCTCGAACGCGTCCAGGCTGGGCAGGTACTCCACTCCTGTCGCCGCTACCCGCTCCGCGAACCCGGCGGACTGCGCCCCGCCCGCAAGCACCGGGACGCCCGGCGGCATCCGCTCCACGAGCGCGCGCAGGGAGCCCAGCACGCGGTCCGCGTCCTGCGCCCCCGTCGCCGCGACCACCACCGCCACCGGGTTCACCTGCCGCACCGCGAGCTCGACGTCCTCGGCCGGCAGATCGGGCCCCAGATACAGCGGGAAGGCCCCCGCAGTGGTCGCGAGCAGCGCCGCTCCCAGCAGCCCGAACTCGTGCCGCTCGCCCGAGGGAGTCGCGAAGATGATGCGCGGCTTGCCGGCGCCCGACCCTGCGAGCCGCACCAGCGCCCCGAGCGCCGTGCGCACCGCCGCGGAGGCGAGGTGCTCGTGCGCCACCGAGAAGCGCCCGGTGTGCCAGCCCTCCCCCACCCCGCGCAGGAACGGCACCGCCACCTCGATCACGAACTCCCGCGGGGCGAGCAGGCTCGCGAAGCGTCCCAGCTCGCGGTCGAGCGCCATGGCGTCGAACGCCTCCAGGGCCAGGTAGAGCGAATCCAGATCCAGCGTTCGCGTCGCCGGGACCGCCGCCGCCTTCTCGCGCAAGGACTCCAGCTCCGGGAGGCTGAGCCCCACGATTCGGCCGATGGTGTGCCCCCGAGCCGTGAGCGCGGCCAGCAGCCTCAGCTTGTGCACCTCGGCGTCGGAGTAGGTCCGGCCGTGCTCGTCCCGCGCCGGCGCCACCGCCCGGTAGCGGCGCTCCCATGCCCGGAGCGTCTCCGGGGCAACGCCGGTCATCCGGGCGACCGCACCGATCGAGTAGCGCGCTTCCATCGTTCCTCCCGAGTGCCAGGCCCTTTGGAAATCCAATTATTCCAGCAGGTTGGCTCCAAACATCCTTGTCACACCGTGGTGCCAGACCTTCTTGCGCACCCTCCCGGCGTCACTTCTAAGGATGAGGTTCGAACCAATTCGCTTCGCCCCGCAACGCTTTTGCACAGCATGTATCCAATACGCAGCCTGTACAAGCCATGAACAACCAGCTTCACCCCTTGCGGACAGAAAGGTCTCTCCCATGCTGAGCCAGCAACTCCTCTCCTTCAGTCTCCTGGGTGGCGAGTGGGTCCTCTGGGTCCTCATCGCGCTCTCGGTCGTCTCGATTGCCGCGCTGGTCGACCGCCTCATCCTTTATGTGCGCACCCGCGAGAACCTGGCGGAGCTGGAGCCCCGGCTCATCGACGCGCTCGGCCGCAACGACCTCGACGCCGCGCGCACGCAGCTCGCCGGCGACGGCCTGGTGAAGAACGTCCTGCGCGCCGGGGTGGACTCGCTGGCCAAGGGCCGCGACACCTCGGCCATCGAGCAGGCAATGCTCGGCGCGATGGCCCGTGAGCGGGCGCGCTTCGAGTCGGGGCTCACCATCCTGGGAACGATTGGGAACAACGCGCCCTTCGTCGGCCTGTTCGGGACCGTCCTCGGCGTCATCCTGGCCTTCAACCAGCTCGGGAAGCTCGACGCGACCTCGGCCTCGAGCAACCAGGTGGTCATGGGCGCCATCAGCGAGGCGCTGGTCGCGACCGGCGTGGGCATCGCCGTGGCCATCCCCGCGGTCGCCGCCTTCAACTGGGCCAAGTCCCTGGTCGCCTCGCGGCTCAAGTCCGCCGAGGCCTTGATGCGCGCCGTCCTCGCCGGTCGCGGCACCGCCGCCGAGAGGAGCTGACCATGGCCGCCAGCTCCCAGAACGACGACGACATCATCACCGGCATCAACATCACCCCGCTCGTCGACATCATCCTGGTCGTCCTCATCATCTTCATCGTCACCGCCTCGTTCGTGCTCCGGAACAACATCCCCGTCGAGCTGCCCCGGGCCGCGAGCGGACAGGAGTCGGGTGGCGGACCGCTGAACCTGGCCATCGACAAGAGCGGCGCGCTCTTCGTGAACGGCAAGCCCTCGACGATGGACGAGCTCCCGGCGGCCATCGCCGCGGCCAAGGAGCGCCAGCCCAAGGTCAGCGCCTTCATCGCCGCCGACGTGCAGGCCCAGTACGGCGCCTTCGCCCGCGTGGTCGACCGCCTGCGCGTGGAAGGCGTGAGCGACATCGCCCTCGACACCCAGCCCCGTGAGGCAGCGCCATGAACCGTCTCGCCGCACGCGCCGCGGGCCCGGCCTTCGCGCTCGCGCTGCACGCGGGGCTCCTGG
>CAZAIE010000179.1:0-9741 GCA_964485035.1 uncultured Myxococcaceae bacterium
GGGTGGCCTGGACTCTCTGGCGCCACTACCGGTCGGAGCACCGCGTCCTGCTCGAACGGTTCGAGGGGCTGCGGAGGGCGGCGCGGGAGTACTACACCGAGCTGGAGCGTTACTTCGCCCGCCGCGTGACCTACTCGCAGGACCTATGGGCGGCGCGGGTGGCGCGGCACCTCCTGGCGCGCGTCCAGGGCGAGCGGGCGCTGCTCGAGGGCGCGAGGGCCTCGCTGCAGAAGGGCCGGGACCGCCTCGCGGAGGCGCTGCGGGCGCAGGAGGCGGCGGTTCAGGCGGCAGGCCGCTCCGGCGTGCTCTTCCGCGGGCTCCTCTCGGGCGACGACCTCGCGGCCATCTATTCGGCGAAGGCGCGGCCGCAGAGCGCCCCGGCCCTGGCCCAGGCCTTCCTGGCGGAGGCCACGGCCCGCGGGGACTGGCGGGGAGGCTGCTTCGGCGACGTGGAGGCGGTGCTGGAGTTCGCGAGGCGCATCTGCCCGGACCTCTCGCACCTGAGGCCGTTCGTTGCCGAGCCCGGCTGGTCGGCGCAGGTGCGCAGCCGCGGCGCGGAGTTCCTCACCCAGCTCGCGGCGAAGCTCAGCGTCCCGCTCGAGCTGGTGGTGGACGCGGGCGAGCGCCACACGGTGCACCTGGCCTACGTCCCGCAGGAGTCGAGGACCGACGTGGAGTCGGTCCTGCGCTCCGAGGACCTCACCCGGCGCTGGGTGGTGCGGGAGGCCGCGGACGAGCGCCGGATGCACCTCTTCGTCGCCACCCGCGAGATCGCCCGGGCCTCGCTTGGGCTCTTCGCATCGCCCGGCGCAGAAGGGGGACGCTGAGCATGGACACGCTCACCTCCCTGCGCGCCAGCCTGGGCGTGGCGCTGTGGGGGCTCTCCCGGTTCGCCGAGTGGCAGCCGCTGCTGCTCGCCTCGCTCTTCTTCACCGTCTTCGTCGCGCCGCTCCTGGCCGCAGCCAGGGCGGTGCGGACGCGGCACGAGGCGGCGGGGCGTCCGTGGGGCGCGGCCTGGTTGAGCGCGGCGCTGGTCGTGGGCGGTCCCCTGCTGCTGCTCGGCGTCCTGGACGCGCTCTACTCCTGGGCCGGCGTCGCGAGCCTCGAGCAGCGGGTGCTCGCCTTCGTCACCCCGGTGCCGCCGGGGGCCGACGCCTCTGCGCTGCGGGGTCTGTTCGTCCACATCCCGGCCACGGTGTCGGTCTGCGTGGTCGGGGCCTTCGCGGTGTCCCTGTACTTCGGCCTCTACGCCCGCGGGGGGCTCGGCATAGACCCGCGGGGGAGCGAGGCGAATGGCCTGATGCGCCTCGCGGGGCTGTGGGGCAACCGGGGGCCGGAGCTGCGCTTCGGCCTGTGGGCCTCGACGCTCGCCAACGCGACCTTCGGCATCGCGCTGCTGACGCTCCCCGCGGCCCTCGCTGGCCACGTGCCGCCGCTCGCGTGGCTGGGCGCGGTGATCCTCACGCACGGCTGGCGAGCCGCCGCGCAGGCCGCCCTGGAGCGCCCTGCGCCCGAGGACCAGCAGGAGGAGCAGCAGGGAGCCAAGCCTCCGACGGCCGCGGCAGTGCCGAAGGTCGAGGACGACGTGGCGCGTGCGCTGGACTCCGCGGCCTTCGTCGCCCGCAGCTCGGAGCGGGTCGCCGCCGCCTGCGAGAAGCCCCGGGTGCCCAGCCCGGCGCTCTTCGAGCAGATCCTCGCGGCGCTGGGCGCCCCCTCGCTCTACCGGCACCAGGCGAAGACGGTCGAGGCGTACTTCGCAGGCGAGCACGTGGCGCTGTTCACGCCGCACTCGAGCGGTCGCAAGGTGGTCCGTGACGCGCTGGCGATGCACGCCGTGCTCGCGGAGGGCGCGTCGGTGCTCTACCTCTGCCGCGACGACGCGGAGGCGGAACGCGCCCACCAGCTCTTCCGGTCGCGGTCCGAGAGCGCGCACTGGCGCTGGAACGTCCCCTCGCTGGTGCTGGGCGGACGCGAGGTCCTGGACCTCGACCGCGTCCAGCCGGTGATCCTCTTCGCGTCCTGGGAGCAGGTGCACGACCGGCTGCTGGCCGAGGCGCACCGCTACCGGTTCTTCCTGCGCTCGCTCGAGCTGGTGGCGGTGACCCATGTCGAGCGCTACCAGGGCCCGGGCACCGACCACCTGATCTACCTCTTCGCGAGGTTGCGGCAGGCGGTCCGCCACGCCGCCGGCCCCTCTGCCCAGGCGCGCGCGGGACGTGCCCAGCCGCGCCTGCTGCTCCTGGCGGACCCCGTCGGCCCGGACGTCGCCAAGCTCGCTGAGAAGGTCGCCGCGCAGCGGCTCGTCCTCGTCGGCGAGGAGCTGGACGGAGCCCCGGTCGCCGCGGCGAGGCACGTCTGGCTGACGCGCGCTGATGGCTCGGTCCCGACCGCGGCAGAGGCGGCGCAGGCGCTCGAGCGCCTGGGGGTTCCCTGGCTCGCGATCGGGCTGGACGATCAGCTCGGCCGACCGGCACCCAAAGCCGATCCCCGGCGGGTGCAGGCGGTCCTGGTGCGCGCCGATGCCCCAGAGGTGGGGAACCTCCCTCTGCGCCTGCGGCACTACGGGTGCGAGGCGGGGACCGAGGCGCCCGTCGCGATGCTCTGGCTGGGCCAGCCCGACCCGCTCTCGAGGTTGTTGCCCGGCGCGAGGGGTGGACCGCTGGTCCAGCGTCTGGCCCCACCGCGGCTGGTGCTGGGGGGGGCGAGCGCCCGCGTCGCGCGCGACCACGCGCGCTGTGCGATCGTCGAGGCCGACTGGCCGCTGGCCGACCTGGAGGCGGTGTTCGGCGCAGGCCCCGTCCAGGCAGCGCTGGAGCAGGTGCCGCAGGTGACGCGCGAGAGCCGGTGCGAGGTGGACGTCGCGGCCGGAGAGGTGCGCCGCCGCGAGTACGTCCGCGGTCGGCGCGCGACGCCGCACGGGGAAGTGACGCTCGGCGTGGTGGGCGAGGCGGTCGCAGTTGAGGACCGCAGCACCGGCACGGTCGTCGCGCACGTGCCCTCGGAGAGGGCGCTGGCCGCGGCCTTCCCCGAGCGCGTCCTCACCCACGAGGGGCGCCGCTATCGGCTCCTGCCCATCGCCGAACAGGAGCGGCGCGAGCAGGGCGTCCTCTTCAGCGAGGTGGAGGCCCGCGACGTGCGGACGGTCCCGGTGCGGCGCCTGGAGCTGGAGCTGTTGCCCGACCGCCGGCGCATCCAGTCCGACGCGCCGGCCGGGGAGCGGCGCGCCGTGGCCCGTCGCGCGTTCGCTGGCCGGGAGTTCTCGCTCACCTGGCCGCGGGTCCTCATCCGCGAGCGCATCGAGGGCTTCCGCAACATCCAGGGTGGAGTGGTGGCCGACGCTGGCCTGTTCCCGGAGGTCATCGATGGGTCCCACGAGGGGCGGGCGGTGGTGCTGGGCTTCCCGGCCTCGTCGGGCTGGACGGTGGGGCCAGCGGCACTCCACGCCCTGGTCCACCTCTTCCGCTCGGTGCTCCCCGCGGTGGTACGGGCCGGACCAGACGACCTCGACGTCGTGGACCTGACCTACGGCGGGGACCCCGCGGTGGCGATCGTGGATCTCCACCCCGGCGGCGGCGGCTACGCCGAGGCGATCTCCCTCGAGGCCATCCGGTCGCTGGCCACTCTCTCCCTGGCAATCGTGCGGGGCTGCAGCTGCCGTGACCCCCGAGGCTGCCCCCACTGCGTGGCCGTCCCCGACTGCCGCAGCGGCTTCGGCGACCTGGGCGAGCGGACGGCCTCCCGGATGGAGGCCGAGCGCGTGCTCTGCGAGCTGCTGGACCTGGGGCTCGTCCGTGCCGGCGACGCGGTCCAGTACGCGCCGTCCGCCCCCACGACCTGAGCTGCCTTGCCGAGCAGTGGAGGCGAGGGCAGGATGGGGCCTCTTTTCGACGTCAGGAGGACCGCCATGGGCTCGATCCGCCGCAACGACTTCGTCTCCGGCCTGGCCAACAAGGCCCTGGACGTCAAGACCGCCAAGGGCGACGCCACCCTGAAGGACCTGAAGATCGAGACGGCGGACCTGGACGGGGACGGGAAGATCGCGACGGCAGCCGAGGCCGAGCGCCTGTTCAAGCTCATCGACGCCTTTGACAAGGACGGCAACGCGTCGACCGTGAAGCGGGACAACGTCGACGGCAGCCTCACCCGCGCGGGAGCGCTCGCAGAGCGTGCGCTGGCGCTGGCGGTTCCAGCGGGTGCGAAGCCCCTGAAGGACGCGGCGCTCTCCAATGCCTTCGGCAACACGGCGCCCTCCCTCAAGCGCGGTGACAAGGGGCCGCAGGTCGTGGCCCTGCAGTACGCCCTCGCACGGCTCGGGGCGCTGAACTCCCTGGTGGACGGGTCCTTTGGTCCGAAGACCCGCGCGGCGCTCGAGACCTTCCAGCGCGGTGCGGGGGTGGCCGTGACCGGGACGCTGGACGCGGCGACGCTCGCGGCCCTGGACTCCCGGCTCTCCCAGGTCGAGCTGCGCACGCCTGCTGCGCGCGCGGCGGACCCGCTCGCCTACCTCTCCGACTTCCCGGCCCGCGGGCTCTCGAAGGTCGAGGTGAAGGACAAGACCAAGCCGCTCACCTGGAGCCACCCCGAGGTGCGCGCGGCCTACGGGAAGTTCGTGGGCGAGTACTGGTCGGTCCTCAAGGAGAACCGGCTGGAGTGCGACTGCAAGACGCTGGCGCTGTTCTTCATGGACCAGTTCCGCGCGAAGGTGAAGGCCGATACCGGCGTGCAGCTGCCGCTCCCGTCCTCGAAGCAGGGCTCCTTCCCCGAGCAGCAGTGGCTCGCCGCGACCGCGGAGCGTTCCGGGGGCTTCTTCGGTCGGTTCGACGCGCTGCCGAAGGTGCGCCCGGGCTACGACGCCGCGCAGGCCATCCAGAAGCTGGACCCGAAGCAGTCGATGCTGCAGGGCGTGAACGTGCGCTACCCGAGCGTGGACGCGAACATGGTCTCGCGGGCGCTCACCGACGTGGCCGCGTGGGACCCGAAGCGGGACAACGCGGGCGACCAGACCCGTCCCGAGATCCCGGTCGAGGTGCTGCAGCCCGGCGACGTCATCGCGCTCGATCACACCGGGGACAAGCGCTTCGACCACGTGGTGAACGTGGTCGGAGTCGAGCGCGGGGCCGACGGGAAGGTCACGCGCCTGGTCATCGCCACCGGCAGCTTCGACGACATGAAGGACGCCGACGGCTCGACCGCGCCCCGCGGCATCCACGAGGTGAACAACTACACCGAGGAGGTGACCATCGACCTCGACGCCGAGGGGAAGGTTGCGTCCTCGAAGGTGACCTGGTCCTCGGAGCCGGGCTGGCTGGTCGCCGACCGCTACTCCGCGCGCACCACGATCATGGAGCTGAAGCCGGGCGGGACCATCAAGGTCGGCCGCTGGGGCTGACCCCGGCCGACCCCAAAGGGCGCGGGCCCTTCGCCGCTGCGATGTGGTAGTCACCGCCTCCGACGGAGGCGCCCTTGGAGCAGCAACACCTTGGATGGAAACGCCGCCCGGTCCCCACGGGCGACCTCCCGCAGTTGCTGCGGGAGCGGTTCGGCTTTCCTGGCTTCCGGGCGCACCAGGAGGAGGTCTGCCGCGCGGTCGCGGCGGGGACCGACTCGCTGGTGGTGATGCCCACCGGCAGCGGCAAGTCGCTCTGCTACCAGCTCCCCGGGCTCGCGCGCGGCGGGACGACCCTGGTCATCAGCCCGCTCATCGCGCTGATGGACGACCAGACCGCGAAGCTGCGGGAGAAGGGGTTCGCCGCCGAGGCCATCCACTCCGGAAAGACCCGCGAGCAGTCGCGTGCCGCGTGCCGCGCCTACCTCGACGGCCAGCTCGACTTCCTCACCATCGCCCCCGAGCGGCTCTCGGTCCCGGGCTTTCCGGAGATGCTCGCCAAGCGGCCGCCGACGCTGGTCACGGTGGACGAGGCGCACTGCATCTCGCAGTGGGGCCACGACTTCCGTCCCGACTACCGCCAGCTCAAGGTGCACCTGCCCAGGTTCCGTCCCGCTCCGGTCCTGGCCCTCACCGCGACTGCGACGGTGCGCGTGCAGAAGGACATCGTCGAGCAGCTCGGCATCCCCCAGGCCACCCGCTTCATCCGCGGCTTCCGGCGCGACAACCTGGCCATCGAGGCCCTGGAGCGTCCCAAGCCGGAGCGGGAGGCGCAGGTGCTGGCCACGCTCGGGGGCAAGGAGCGCCGCCCGGCCGTGGTCTACGTGCCCACCCGCAAGCTCGCGGACGAGCTCGCCGCGACGCTGGGGCGCTCCTACCCGACCGCCGCGTACCACGCCGGGCTCGCGAACTCCGTGCGCAGCCAGGTCCAGGACGCGTTCCTGCAGGGCAGGCTGGAGGTGGTGGTCGCGACCATCGCCTTCGGGATGGGGGTGGACAAGCCGGACATCCGCACCGTCATCCACCTGGCGCTGCCCAGCAGCGTCGAAGGCTACTACCAGGAGATCGGCCGGGCGGGGCGCGACGGGAAGCCGGCGCGGGCGCTGCTGCTCTTCAACTGGGGCGACCGCAAGCTGCACGAGACCTTCCTGGAGCGCGACTACCCGGAGGCGGCGGTGCTCGAGGGACTGCTCGCCTCGGTCCCGCCCGAGGGGCTCGCGCGCGAGGCGCTGCTGGCCGAGGCTCCCGACTCGGACGCCGCCGAGGTGGCGCTCGACAAGCTGTGGATCCACGGCGGGGTGAAGGTCTCCGACGAGGACGTGGTGCTGCCCGTTCCCGCGGCGCCCTGGAAGGCCAGCTACGAGGCCATCCGCCGCTACCGCATCCAGCAGCTCGACGAGGTGCTGGACTTCGCCCAGGCCGGGGACTGCCGCATGGTCCGGCTGGTCCGGTACTTCGGCGAGACCCGGGAGACGCGGCCCTGCGGGATGTGCGACGGTTGCCGGCCCCAGGCCTGCGTGGGCCGGCGGTTCCGCGCCCCCACCGCCGCCGAGCGCGCCTGGGCCTCGCGGGTGATGGACGAGCTGCACCGCTACGACGGGGTGTCCACCGGCACGCTGTTCAAGAACGTCCACCCGGCGCAGGACGTGGACCGCAAGGCCTTCGAGCGCCTGCTCGACGCGCTCTCCCGTGCGCGCGGCGTGGTGCTGGCCGACGACGCCTTCGAGAAGGAGGGGAAGACCATCCGCTTCCGCCGCGTGAGCCTGGGGCCCTCCTCCCGGCGGGTGGAGGACAGCCCGGACTTCGTGCTCGAGGAGGGGCTGTCGGCGCCTGCGAGCGTGCGTCCCGCGCCCCGCCCGACCTTCACCGTGCGCAAGCACCGCGCCGAGCCGACTGTGCTTCGCACGGCCGAGGAGAACTCCCCGCCGTCCTTCGACGAGAAGATCGCCACACGGCTGCGCGAATGGCGCCGCGAGGAGGCCAGGTCCAAGGGCGTGCCCGCGTTCCGGGTGATGTCCGACCGGACGCTGCGCGCCATCATCGAGGAGTGTCCCGACAGCCTGGACGAGCTGGCCCGGCTGCCGGGGGTGGGCAAGAAGCTCGTGGAGCGTCACGGCTCCGAGATCCTGGCGCTGGTCCGCGGATGAGGGGATAACGCGGGCCCCGACGTGCCGCGCAGGGTGGTGAACCGTGAAGAAGCTCAGCCTCGAAGCCAAGAAGCAGGACGAAGGCCAGCGCATCGACCAGTTCCTGGCTCTCCGAGGGGGCATCTCCCGGGGCCAGGCGCGGCGTTACCTCGAGCGCGGCGCGGTGTGGGTGGACGGCCAGCGCGTGAAGATCGCCTCGCGCCCGGTCCGCGACGCCCAGAAGATCGAGGTCTTCCTCGAAGAGGGCGGCCGCAGCGAACCCTCTCCCGCTTCCGCCGCCGGCCTCGGGCCCGAGCGCGTGCTCTTCCAGGACCAGGACCTGATCGCCGTGGACAAGCCCGCGGGCGTGCCTGCCCAGGCGACGCTCGCGACCGATCAGGGCAACCTGGTGGCGCTGGTCTCTGCGCTGGTGGGGCGCGACGTGGGGCTGGTGCACCGCCTCGACCTGGAGACCACCGGGGTCACCGTCTTCGCCAAGAACAAGCCCGCCACCTCCGCGCTCGCGGAGGCGTTCCGCGTGGGAACGGCGCACAAGCGCTACCTGGCGGTCGCCGTGGGGACGCTGCCCGACGAGGGCCGCGTGGACCTGCCCATCAGCCCCGACGGCCGGCGGTGGGGCAAGTTCCGCGCGCTGCAGGGGGGCAAGGTCCCCGCGGCCACCCGTTACAAGGTGCTGGCCCGCAAGGGCTCCGTCTGCGCGGTCGAGCTCTTTCCCGAGACCGGGCGGACGCACCAGATCCGCGTGCACCTGAAGGCGCTCGGAGCCCCGCTCGCCGGAGACGACCTCTACGGCGGCCCGGCGGAGGTGGACCTTCCCGGCGGCAAGTTCGCGGCCGGCCGCGTGATGCTCCACGCCCGCTCCCTGGAGGTCCCGCATCCGAGGACCGGGGCGGTGGTGCGCTTCCAGGCGCCCATCCCCGAGGACCTGCGCGGGCTCCTGCTCGCCCTCGGGGTCGATGCCTCGCTGCTCTGACTAGGGCGGAGTGGCCTGGAGCTCGCCGCGGGGCGAGGGGGCGCGCGGGTCGTCCAGCACGCGCCTCAGCGAGTAGTGCACCAGCAGCGCGAGCGAGTAGCCGGCGAGCACGTCCACCGCGTAGTGCTGCCGCGTGAAGAGCGTGGAGACGCCGATGAGGACGGTGGAGAAGAGGGCGAACGCGCCCACCCGCCGGTTGCCCTCCCAGATCGCGAGGCTGGCGATCATCGCCGCCATGCAGTGCTCGGACGGCATGCAGTTCCAGGCGAAGTCGTTGCCCCACACCAGTTTCAGCACCCAGCCGCCGAGGTGCTCGTCCACCGGTGCCGGCGGGCGCTGCACCCCGATGGGCAGCAGCAGGAAGAAGGCGGTGCAGATCACGAACATCGCCACGTCCGCCCAGACCAGCCTGCGCAGGACCTGCCGGTCGCGCACCACGAAGTACGGGAAGATGAAGATGGGGTAGAGCAGCACGTACAGCAGGGAGAACGCTGGTCGCACCGGGATGTGTCGCTCCACCGAGAGCGGCCAGTACTGCACTCGCGCCGGGTCGACGAGCTCGCCCACCAGGAGGTAGATGCCCGCCCACGCCGCGGTCATGAACGCGCCCAGCAGCGCCCACCTGGGCCACGCCTCCGGCTCGAGCGCCGCCTCGCGGCCCGCCTCCCGCCGGACCATGGTGACGGCGAGCCCGACGGGAAACAGCACCACCACGCAGGCGACGCCGACCATCGGAGGGATGGGCACTCCCAGCTCGACCAGCACGAAGGCCAGCTCCAGCCCCACCATGCTCCCGGCGACGAGCCAGAAGAGCGCACGGCGGATCCAGGCGGGGGGCTGCTTCATCGGGTGAGCTCGGGCAATGGCCATGTGCGAATCCGCACATCCTCTGCGAAAGCCAGACTGATGTCTCCAACTTATCGGCGTGAGAACGGCGACAGCGCCAGGCGCCAGAGGACATGCGCCGCGAGGCCCACCACGGCAGGGAGCGCGACCGGTCGGCCACCGACGGCGATGGCGAGGGTCAGTCCGAGGACGGCGACGATCGGCGCAGGCATGAAGACGTAGTGGCTCTGCACTCCCAGGAACCAGCCGATGCCCCAGGTGCCGAGGACCACGCCGAGCGCGGTGAGAAGGCTGGCCCACTCCGGCAGGCCCAGCAGCCCGGCGCACCAGAAGCCCAGGCCGCCCACGAGGCTCGAGAACACGACGTGGAGCAGCTGGCCGGTGCGGTA
>CAZAIE010000180.1:0-9705 GCA_964485035.1 uncultured Myxococcaceae bacterium
ACGCTGGCGCAGGAGGCGGACGCCACCTCGCGCTCGCTGCAGCGCCACCTCGACCAGCTCCGGGAGGCCTCGGACCAGCTCCAGGCGATCTCCGCGAGCCAGCGGCGGGCGGCGGAGCAGGTGGACCGCATCGCGGGCGCGGTGGAGCTGCAGCGCTCGCAGGCGGGCACGGTGAGCCTGGCGATGAAGGACGCGACCCAGGCGGCGGTGGAGCTGTCGGACCTCGCCCGGGAGATCGAGACCAGCCTGGCGGCGGTGATGCGCGGGAGCGAGGAGCTGCGCGCCCTCACCGGCGGGCGCCTGCAGGCCTGAGACCGCGACACCGCGACGCTCGCCAATGCGGCCCTGGTGTATAACCTGGGGCTCCATGCGACAGCCCAATGCCCTCCTCTGTGGCGTGCTCCTCGCTCTCGCGGGGTGCACCGACGCGTCGATCTACTCGGTGACCGGGAAGGGGGCGAACCTGCCCGACCGGGCGACCTTCGAGGGCACGGTGTGCGTGCCGAGCGCCAGCGGGAGGCACTTCCCCACCCGCATCCTCTTCGCCGTCCAGGGCGGGGCGGGCATCGACCTCACCACCCGCGGCTCGGTGGTGGACGCGCTGACGCGGGCGGTGGAGCGCTACACCAGCCCCTTCATCCGCTATGGCCTCGTGGCCTACGACGACTTCGCCTTCAGCCTCGTGCCCGGCGGGCTCACCGACCTGGCCGGCTTCACCGCGGCGCTGCCGCGCTACAACACCTTCGCCCAGCCCCCGCCGCTCTCCATCGCCCGGGCGCTGGAGCTGTCCGAGTCGCTCATCTCCGGCTCGCTGATCGGCGACTGCCCCGGGGCGCGGGCCCGCGGCCGCTACACCGTGGTGCTCATCATGTTCGACAAGGACGTCACGCCGGAGACCCACTGCGGCAACATCGGCACGAACCATGTCTGCTTCAAAGCCGGGGCCAACTGCGGCAACTGCCTGCTGGACTACGAGACCCGCCGCATCCGCAAGCTGATGGAGCGCTACGCCGCCGCCGACGTGGCGGTGCAGCCGGTGTACGTGGAGCTGGGCTCGGCGCAGCGGAAGGAGGTGCGCGACCAGGCGGACCTCATCGCCAACCTGGTCGGCACCAAGGCCATCGTCACCGACATCAGCGGGCTGAAGACCCGCCTCGCCGGGCTGAACCTCTCGGGGCTCCTCGCGCCCATGAAGATCCGCACGGCGCTCGCCTGGAACCGCAACGCGCGGGCGCGGGGAGGAACGCTGGTGCCCGACTCCGACGGCGACGGGCTGCCCGACGAGGACGAGCTGAAGCTGGGGACCAACCTGGAGGAGCCGGACACCGACCTCGACGGCCTGCTCGACGGCATCGAGGTGCTGGGCGGCCTCGACCCGCTCACCCCCGACGAGCTGAAGGGCTGCGACCTGGGGATGGACGAGGACCGCGACGGCCTCAACTCCTGCGAGGAGCGGCTGGTGGGAACCAGCGACTGCATGGGCGACACCGACGGCGACGGGATGCCGGACATCGTGGAGGCATTCGGCGGGACGAACCCCCTGGTCGGCGAGGGTACGCTCGACGCGGACCGGGACGGCTTCGGGAACCTGGACGAGCTGCGGCGCCACACCGACGCCACCAGCAACGACCTCGAGTTTTTGGGCTCGCACTCCTACTCGTACGACTGGGAGGCGGAGGCCATCCCGCTCCCGGGCAGCGACGAGGCGGCGGTGGACGCCTGCCCCGGCCGTGAGCGCTACCGGGTGTCGATGAGCAACGTCGGGTTGGTTGCGACCAAGAAGACCCCCCAGCACGACGCCGGGGTGAACGACCTCTACCTGTACACGGTGTTCGCCCTGGACACTGGCGGCAGCATCGCCCGTTGGCAGGCCCAGCAGGTCACCTTCAAGCCGCCCTCGACGCGCATCCCGGCCGACCCGGTGATCCTGCTGGACGAGACGGTGAACGAGAGCCGGCCCTGACCCGCGGACGGCCTGGACCGCCGGAAGCCGTTGGATTTGCTGGACTTGTCTGGACACCCCGGAGGGACCGGAAATCTGCAGGCACCTGCAGAAAAATCCGTCCACTTTCCCTTCCTCGCGACACTAAGGAGCAGCCGGTGCCGCCGGACCCGGCTCGCGGTGCATAATGCGTCGAGTTCTGCACGGCCTGGAGGTCCTGGACATGCGCCCCCGCTCCCTCGCGCTCATGGCGATGGTCTGCTCCCTTGCTGGGGCCCTCGGCTGTACCGAGGCCCTCCTCCAGCCGGAGGCGGTGAAGGAGTCCACGCTGGACGATCGGCTGGCCATCCGCGGCAAGGTCTGCACCGCCGCGCCCGACCCCACCGGGTTCCCGGTGAAGATCGTCTTCCTCATCGACAAGTCGGGGTCCATGTGCGTCTCCGACGGCCCCGGGTCGCAGAACTCCGGGGGCTTCTGCGAGACCGTCGGTGCGGCGTACTCGGCCAAGGGAATCACCGAGCCTGGCCGCGTGCGCGCCATGCGCACCCTGTTGGACCGCTTCAGCAAGCAGAGCAACGTCTCGGTCGCCCTCGTTCCCTTCGAATCGAAGATCTCCAGCGACAAGCCGAAGGCGGAAGGCTTCCTGCCCGCGAACGGCTTCAACGACCAGGACCTGCGCAACCTGCAGGCCGACCTGGGCAAGGGCACCGACTACCAGGGAGCGCTGGCCCACGCGCAGAACCGCATCGAGAACGACATCAAGGCGCAGATGGCCCGCGGCGGCCGCGCTCAGCTCCCGCGCACGAAGTACGTGGTCATCCTGCTCACCGACGGCACGCCCTACCCGCGCTGCACCTCCAACGACGCGGACGCGAACCCCAGCGTCTATTCGAGCCCGGACCGGCCCGAGGGCATCTGGCGCGACAACCCGGCCAGCTTCTGCAACGCCTCCAACACCGAGGAGACCATCCCCGAGTTCCGCGGCGGCACCGACCGCAACCAGAACTACCAGATCTTCGACGCCGCGGACCGGCTGATGTCCCTGCGGGAGAAGTACAACGTCGGCGATATCCGCCTGCACACCATCCTCCTCTTCAACCAAGACGCGGTGCAGCTGTGCGGCCAGATCTGCCTGACCGACCTCTACAACGGCATGCCCACCCCCGAGGCGGCCCGCCAGGTCGCCAAGTGGACGCTCACCGAGCTGGCCACCAAGCACGGTGGAGGAACCTTCCAGGAGTTCACCGACATGGCGACCATCGAGCTGGGCTCGCTGGACTACTCCAGCCTCGCCAGCCGCTTCGTGCAGAAGACCCTGCTCGTCTCCAACGTGCACGCCGCCCCGGACCTCGACGGCCCGGTGGTGGACAGCGACGGGGACAACGTCATCGACGACCAGGACGCTGCCAAGGTGCTGGGTACCAGCCAGCTCAACATCGACACCGACGGCGACGGCTTCCCCGACGCCTTCGAGCTCTCCCACAAGCAGCAGGGCTTCGACGCCCTCACGGTGGATCCGCGCGGCTGCAAGAACGGCACGACCTTCCAGGCCAAGTACAGCTGCGCCGACACTGACGGCGACGGCGTCTCCCAGGCCATGGAGGTGTACCTGGGGACGGACCCCATCCTCCCCGACACCGACGCCGACGGCATGCTCGACGGCCTGGAGGCACGCCTGGGACTTGACCCGCTGGTCCCCAACAACCGGCTGCTGGACCGCGACCTGGACGGCATCCCCGACGTGCTGGAGGTGCTGGCGCACACCAACCCGGTGCTCGACGACCGCGCGGTGCACGCCCGCGACAGCTACCGCTACCAAGTGACCGGCGTGGCGCAGGAGAACGGGAGCATGTGCTACGACTACCTCGTCTCCAACATCCGGCTGGTGACCCCCGACGCGGCCAACGGCCAGCACGGGTACAACTTCATCACCCTCACCTTCGCCGAGGCGCCCGAGGGCGGCGTCTCGCGCGACTACGGGGCCTGGAAGCAGGCCTGCGTGTACGCGCAGTTCGCCCCGCCGTCGGTGCGGATGCCGGAGGGCCCGGAGATCACCTTGGAGCCGGGCGACTTCCGCCGGCTGGACTCCATCAACCGCACCCCGGGGACGCTGGTGCCCACCAACCCGCGCGGCGTGTGCAAGGGCTTCGTCCCGTGAGCAGGCGCTCGCCTTGGGCCGGACCCCTGGGGATAATGGCCGCCTTGCCGAGACCTGCGAGGACCACATGAGGCGATGGCTGGTCGCGGCGTTTGCCGCGCTGGTGGGGGCAGCGGGGGGCTGCTCGGACAGCTACCTGTACGACCCAGCCGCGGGGCTCCACGGCATGCAGGACCGCGCCATCACCGTGAAGGGGCGCTTCTGCACCGAGGCCACCGGCAACCTGGCGCGGCCCATCAAGCTGCTGTTCGCCATGGACACCTCCCAGTCCATGACCGCCACCGACCCGGACGGCACGCGGGCCAAGGCGCTCATCGACCTGCTCGACTCGCTCCCCGACTCGCCGGACGTGGAGATCGGCGTGATGCTCTTCGCCGGCGACGTGATGTGGCTGACGAATGGCGGGGTGAGCGGCTTCCAGAAGCTGCAGGACATCACCCCAGTGGAGCGGCAGCGGCTGGCGTCCTCCATCCTGGCCTATGCCTATGCCGGCAGCGTGGGCAGCGGCCCCAACCGCGACACCACCGACTTCGTGAAGCCGCTCGACGAGATCTTCGCGACCATCAGCGCAGACATCGCTGCGGGCCACCAGGCCTCCGTCTCCAGCGGCAACCCCGAACTCTCGCGCTACTCGGTCATCTTCCTCTCCGACGGCCACCCTCGCGAGGGCAACGCCCAGAACCAGGACATCTTCGTGCGCTGCAAGTCCATCCGGGCGCTGCGCACCGACACCGGGGACGTGGCGCTGCACACCGTCCACGTCTTCTCGCCGACCCAGCCGGTGCCCACCTACTGCGCCGCCGACGCCGGGGCGTGCCAGGCGATCATCATCGAGGAGGACGCGGCGCGGCTGCGGGAGATGGCCGACTGGGGCGGCGGCGAGTTCCGCTCCTTCCGCAACGGGGCGCCGGTGAACTTCCTGTCGTTCCGCATGGGCGGTTTGAAGCGCGCCTTCCTGCTCCAGGACGTCCAGGTCTACAACCTGAACGCGCCCCCGGACTCCCTGGTGGAGGCGGCGGACTCGGACCGCGACGGGCTCTCCGACCAGCGCGAGCTGGAGCTGGGCACCGACCCTGCCCGACGCGACACCGACGGCGACGGCTTCTCCGACGGCGTGGAGCAGTTCTTCCGCGAGCGCGGCGGTGAGTTCAACCCGGTCTGGACGCCCGACGGCAAGTCGGTCAACCACGGCTGCCCGCCGGAGCTGAAGGGCAAGGACCTGGACCACGACGAGCTGCTCGACTGCGACGAGCTGCTCATCGGCACCTCCAACGTCCGCTACGACACCGACGGCGACGGGATGCCCGACGTGATGGAGTGGCTGGGCCGCACCCAGCCCTCCTCGCCCGACACCGACGAGGACCCCGACCGGGACGGGCTGGTGAACGCGCTGGAGCTGCGCATGCACACCAACCCGCTCGTCGCCGAGGACGCGAACCTCACCGACCGCGCCGCGCGCTACCAGCTCAAGGCACAGCCCATGTCGGAGGCCAGCGGGCGCATCTGCTACGACTTCACGGTGGACAACGTGCTCCTGGTCCCGACGCTGGACACCGGCGAGGGCGCGGGGGTGAACCACCTGATCATGACCACCGTCCAGTCCGCGGGCGACGACGTCTTCACCCCGCCGCTGTTCCGCGAGGCCCGCTTCACTGCGCGCTACCCCACCGGCGGCATCAAGGACCCGCCCGACGGGATCATCCCCCTGCTGCCGACGGACTTCGTCGCTCCGTGACCCCGTCTCCATAGGTCGCCCCATGAACCGCTCCCTGACCCTGGCGTCCCTGCCCGCCCTCGCCGTGCTCGCCGCGCTGGCGCTGCCCCCCTCGGGCTGTTCCACGGAGCCGAGCCCCCCCGACGCCACGCCGATCCCCAAGAACTGCACCACCAAGGTCGAGGCGGACGCGACGCCCGAGTGCGCCTTGGGCCTGGACACCGAGGTGCAGGGCTACCTGGGCACCATGGACGAAGCGGACTGGTGGCTCCTGGACGTCTCCTCCCTCCCTCCCCGCGCGCTGCTGACCGTCACCGCGCAGTACAAGGCGCTCTCCTCCCCGGTGATCCTCACGGTGAACGTGATGAAGGCGGACGGCACCTCGTCCATCGCCTCCGGACGCGACCCGCGCCGAGCCAGCTCCAGCTCCGCGGGCGGCCCCGGCCCCGCCCAGGCCGTCGCGCGGATGACGGAGACGGGCCAGTACTACGTGGTCGTCCGCCACGACACCTCGGTGGACGACCCGGCACTGGACAAGAAGAACCCCTACTTCCTCACCGCCTCGCTCGGCTCCGACCCCGACCTCAACGAGCCGAACGACGAGGCCGCCAAGGCCACCAAGCTCGCGGTGACTGCGTGCAACACCCCGGTGACGGTCAAGGGCGCGCTCTCGACCAAGGGTGACAAGGACGTCTTCGAGCTGCAGGTCACGCCCTGCCCCGGCAGCGCCCGCTCCATCCTCTACCTGGAGGCCAAGGCGCCGGCCTCGCCCACCCTGCAGATCCGCCTTGGCTACTCGCTGAACACCACGGCCGGGGTAGTCGCCTCGGACTTCTCCCGCTCGCCCATGACCGACCAGGTGCTCTCCACCGCGCGGCTGACCAGCGGCGGGAAGTACACCGTCACGCTCCAGGCCTGGCGAGCGCCCAGCGACCTCGCCGACCCTCCCGGCGACCTCACCTTCCAGTACACGCTCAAGGCGGCGGTGTACGCGGACCAGGACCCGAACGAGGGCACCGGGGGCAACGACACCGAGGCCACGGCGACGGCCACGGGCCTCGCCACAGGGCAGTCGAAGACGGTCTCCGGGCGGCTCTCGTACGTAGGCGACAAGGACATCTTCTCGGTGACCGCCCCGACCGGGGCCGCCGCCCGGCTCCACTACAAGCTCACCTACAAGACCGCCGCGGGGCAGTTCACGCCCGTGCCCACCACCTCCGTGCACCAGGTCCTCGTCTACACCACCGCCACGCCGGTGGAGTGCAACGCGAACTGCAAGGGCCAGAAGGAGTACGTCGCGGCGTACTGCGGCCAGGGACAGTGTCTGAAGCAGCAGCGGCTCGACGACGTGGCCATCGACAACTTCGCGAACTTCGAGGGCCAGCTCTTCGTGCCCGGCAACTCCGGCAACACCTACGTGCAGGTCTCGTTCGTGGGCGGCGACGGAGCCGACGACCTGACCTACGACCTCGCGCTGAGCCTGAAGGCCCCCGGCAGCGACCCGCACCCCGAGTCGAACGCCCAGGTGGTGAACCTGCCCGCGGACGGGACCACGGTGCTGAGCTGGGGGTACGGGCAGAAGGGGCCCACCATCCCCAACGGCAGCCCGCGGCTGCAGCGCAGCGTGCAGGACTACGACGCCGAGTTCGACCGCCAGTGGTTCGAGTTCCGCTTCCCCGCCGCCTCGGCGGACCAGACCCTGGACCTCGCCTGGAGCATCAGCCCCGCCCCCGGCCAGTCGAGCGGCCAGCGGGCCTACGAGGCGGGCCTGCACTTCTTCTTCTGCGCCGACGCGGCCTGCAGCAAGAAGGTGGGAGTGCCCTCCGCCAACCTGAACTCCTTCTTCGGCTACAACGACGACAAGGTCTACACCTGGTACAGCAGCCGCGGCGGCGACGCCGGGGTGGGGCTGCCCACCGAGGTGAAGGCCTTCGACTTCGAGCAGGGCACGGGGACCTTCCGGGTACGCCCGGCGATGTGCACCTGCCTGGACGCGGCCTACGGCGCGGCAGGCAAGCTGCTGGTCGCCGCCGACCCCTACAACCGCACCACCTACGCCGACTCCACGCTCAAGGTGTCGGTGTCCCTGAAGGGCTACCCGCAGTCCGTGACCGACGATGACGGGAAGGCGTTCACGTGCCCCACGCCGTGCAAGTACGTCGGCGCCTTCGCCGGCGAGCAGGATTGACCGAGGCCCCGAGCCTTCCAACTGGAGGAGTACGCATGAGGACCGTGTTCGCTGTGCTGGCCGCCGTGACCCTTGCAGGCTGTGGCGGCACCGACCTGCCGCAGAAGCCGCTGATCCAGCCGGACCGCGTGCAACTGAACTTCGGCAGCGACTTCAACAACGCGGTGTACGTGGGCACTGAGCCCCAGGAGACGGTGCAGCTCAAGAATGGCGGGCAGGAGATGCTCACCATCGCCAGCGTGACCATCACGGGCACGGATGCAGGCCTGTTCACCGCCGCGCTCAACACCCAGAGCGTGGAGAGCCTGAAGAAGGCCTTCCTCACGGTCACCTACAAGCCCAAGGCCGCGGGCAAGCACAGCGCGAAGGCGGTGATCACCTCCAACTCCAGCGAGAACGCGACCCTGGAGATTCCGCTGAACGCCACCGCGGTCAACAAGACCTGATCATGCGCCGACTGTCCCGCTTCCTGGCCTTGGCGGCGCTGGCGCTCACGAGCTGCCCCGACCCGGCCGACCAGTTCGTCTCCGGCCGGCTGCTGGACCCCTGCAACGGGGCCTGGCCGGTGTGCAACACCACCGCGGGCTGCTTCGTGGGTAACGCCTACTACCTCGAGGGCCAGTTCCCGGGGACGCGGCGGTTCGTGGTGCGCACCCAGTCCCAGGCGGCCATCACCATCGCCGTCTTCCTCAAGAGCCAGGGCGCCACCGGCGAGAAGCTGCGCATCGAGTGGAACGACTCGGCCTGCGGCACCAAGACCGTCGAGGAGGTCGACGGGAAGGCCTTCTTCAAGGAGACCGAGGCCGAGGGCTCGCTGCGCAGGACCAAGAACGTGTACCGGGCGGGCGACCACCTCATCGAGGTGAGCGCCGACTGCACCGGGGAGTACCTGCTCAAGGCCGAGGTGTCGGAAGCCGCGGTCGAGCCGACCGAGTGACCGAGGAGCCGATGCGACTGCTCCCACCCCTGCTTGCCGCCTGCGTCCTGCTCGCTGGTTGCAGCCCTGCCGAGGGGCCGGACGCCGGGCCGGACGCAGGAACAGGCGACGTGGGTGCCGCCCTCCCGCTCAAGCCGCTGATCCAGCCAGACCGCCTGCAGGTGGACTTCGGGGGTGACTTCGGCAACGCGGTGTACGTGGGCACGCAGCCGCAGGAGGTGGTGCAGCTCAAGAACGTCGGCCAGGAGCTGCTCACCCTCTCCAACGTCAGCCTCACCGGGCCCGAGGCGGGCCTGTTCACAGCCGGGGTCAACACCGCGAGCATCGAGAGCCTGAGGAAGGCCTTCCTCACCGTGACCTACCAGCCCACCGCCGCGGGCAAGCACAGCGCCAAGGTGGTCATCACCTCCAACTCCAGCGAGAACGCGACCCTGGAGATCCCGGTGACCGCCACTGCGGTGGAGCACTGACATGCGCCGACCTCTGGACCCAGAACGCGAACCGGGCGGGCGACCACCTCCTCGAGGTGAGCGCCGACGGCACCGAGGAGTACCTGCTCGAGGCCGAGGGATGGCAAGCCGCGGTCGAGCCGACCGAGTGATGGAGGAAACGATGAATCCCCAGCGACTGCTCTTGGCCCTCTTCGCCGCCTGCGCCCTGCTCGCCGGCTGTAGCTCCTCGGAATCCGGCCCGGACGCGGGCCCCTCGACCGGCAGGGACGCCGGGGACGGCCCTGCTTCGGCGTTCGACCTGTACACCCTGGACC
>CAZAIE010000181.1:0-9675 GCA_964485035.1 uncultured Myxococcaceae bacterium
GGCTCCGCAGAAGACGCTGCCGTGCGCGAACTCGCCGATGGGAACGTCGGCCGTCACCGCGTGCGCCGAGTGCTTCTTCTTCACATCGGCCCAGACCTTCACGTCCGCCCGCAGCGCCGCCCGCGCCCGCAGCAGCGTCCCGGCGCAGGCCTGGATCCAGCCCTCGTCGGCGACGTGGCCGTAGGCGAAGCCCTCGGCGCGGATGAACGACAGCCCGGCGGAGATGGCCACCCCCAGCGCCTCGCGGTTCGCCCCAGCGAGGATCTGCGCGCCGCAGGGCAGGCCCGCCTCCCGCGCTGCCGCGCGCGCCACCACCGCGAACGCCGCGACCGTCTCCGGATCCACGTGGCCGTTCAGGTACGGCAGGTCCGCCATGTTCTCGATCAGCACCGCGTCCGCGCCCCCCTCCTTCAGCGCCCTCGCGTCGGCCAGCGCGCGGTCCTCGAGCTCGGCCATCGAGCCACGCCACCCCGGCGAGCCGGGCAGCGGCAAGAGGTGCACCATCCCCACCAGCGCGCAGCGCGGTCCGAAGAGCCTTCCCATCTTCTGCCTCCCAGAGAAGCCCGGGGCCGTCAGCGCGGCACCTCGAGCGTGCGGAACAGGCCGGAGACGTACGACACCAGCGCCACCGCGCACAAGCCCACCGCCATCGCCGTGCCCACCCGCATGATGGGCAGCACCCCGGTGAATAGGAGCGTCAGCCCGCCCACCGCGAGGCCCAGCAGCAGCGCCGCCGGCACGCGCCGCGAGAACTGGCCCGCACTGCCGACCCAGCCGGAGGTGAGGAAGGCCAGCATCGGCGGCATCAGGTAGAGCGTCGCAGAGCCGGCGTCGACCTGCAGGCCGCTCAGCCGCGCCACTGTCAGGGCAAGCGCCGTCGCCAGCGCACCCTCCAGCAGCGCCCGGACGACCTTGCGATGACCGCTCTGGAACGCCCACGAGAGCGCGGCCCCCAGCGCCAGCAGCACGGCGATGGCCTTCCACAGGCCGTCCCACAGCTCGCCCTCGATGGTCGAGGCCACGGCCGGCATCCCGCTCACGGCCACCGGCACCTCCGCAGCGGCATTCGCATGCGGGTCCAGCAGGTCCGCCAGCGTCCCCTGCACCCGCGCCTGCAACGGCTCGGAGACGGCCTGTCTGCCGAAGAGCTTCTGGGCGAGCACGTGGCAGCGCGCCCCCAGCCGCAGGTCCTTCTCGCGCGAGAGCAGCGTCCCGGCGAAGTCCTCGACCATGCCGCCCGTGACCAACGGCTCGATCTTGGAGACGGCCGCGACCACCCGCTCCCGCCGCCCCTCAGGGCCTCCCGCAAGCGCCGCCGCCATCGCCTGCCACTCCTCCTCCGTCGGCTGGTAGGGCGAGTCGGCCGAGGCCAGGAAGGCCTTCAACCGGGTGGCCACCCGCTCGTCCACCGCGGCCTGGTCCGCCTCGCCCAGCGGCGCTGCAGCAGCAGCGACCACCTCGTCGAGCGCCGCCGGGGCCACCGCCACCTTCGCCGCGGCGAGCTGCGCGGCGAGCCGCACCCGCGCGCCCTCGGGCCCGAGCTTCTTCGAGTCCTCGATGGCCCGCTGCGCCACCGCGAGGATCTCGGCCATGGGCCGTCCCGGGCGCGCGGGGATGCGCAGCACCACCATCGCCTCGTCGCGCGCGTCGGACACCAGGTTCTTCACGTCGGGGCTGCCCTCGAGGAAGAACCAGAGGTTGTTGAGCGAGTCGGAGTCCGTGGGCACGCGACTCATCCCGCCGAAGTTGCGGCTGAGGAACCCGAGCACCTGGGTCACCGAGCGCACGTCGCCGAACCCGCCGGAGCCCTCCAGCAGGTCCGTGAGCCGCATCAGCCGGGCCGCGGTCGACGGGTCGCGCAGGCTCCCGCGGAAGTCGAGCTGGATGACGTCGGTGCCCCCGAACCGGCGGTCGAAGTACGCCAGCGACTCGCCGATCTCGTCCTTCTCCGCGAACATCGTCTGCGGCGTGATGAGGAACTTCGTCCCCGAACCCAGGAGCCCCAGCGGCGCGAGCAGCAGCAGGCCCACGCCCAGCCCCACCACCGTGCGGAAGTGGCGCCGCGGGACCTCCGCCGCCGGCGACCGCACCGGGAGGAAGCAGGCCAGCGGGGCGAACACCAGCACCCCGAACAGCACGATGGCGAGCACGCCCACTGCCATCGTGGCGCCGAACACGGCGAGATACGGCACGGTGGCCTTGGTCAGCGCCAGGCACGCGAGCCCGATGGCGACGAGGCCCGCGAGCACGGGGAACGGGAACGGGTTTCCGTCATCCGCCCTGCCGGCCACCCGCGCCTCGACGCCCCGCGCATAGGCCACCGCCGCGAGCACCAGCAGCACCAGCGCGGCGTTGGCCGAGGTCTGCGAGAGCCCGATCCCGAACAGCCGCACCAGGCCGAGCCACCAGACCAGCGAGAGCCCGGCGCCGAACAGCACCAGCGCGACCACCGCAGGACGGCGCACGCCCACGAGCGCGACGCCCAGGAGCAGCAGCCCGAACAGCGGGGCCAGCCACCAGAGCTGCGCGTAGATCTTCTTGGTGATCGCCGCGGAGAAGAACGGCGCGCCGAAGTAGTGGGCCCGCAGCGGCCCGCGCTCCCGCTCCACCACTTCCTCGATCACCCGGGTGATGTCGGCGCTGTCCTTGCGGCCGTCGGCGCGCACCATCACCGCGTAGGCCATCTGGTCGCGGCTGATGAGCGCGCCCGAGACCAGCGGGTCGCCCTGGATGCGGGCCGCGAGCGCCGCGAGCCCCGCCGCGTCCCTGGGGACCTCGGGGATGAGCAGCTCGTTGTTCAGCGCCCCGTCCTCGCCCTCGCGGATGGAGTCCACGTTGGTGATGCTGCGCGCCATGAGCACGCCGGCGGCCTTCATCTCCGAGAGCTTCGTGGTCACGCGCTTGAGCGCCTCGAGCCCCTCGCGGGTCAGCGGCTGCTCGGGCTCCTCGAGACCGACGATGAGCGCGTTGAAGGCGTCGAAGCGCTTGGAGAACTCCAGCCAGCTGCGGACCTCGGGGACGTTGCCGGGCAGGTACTCGGCGACGCCGGAGGCGAAGGGGATGCCCTTCGCCCCCACCGTGGCGGCGACGGTGGCGACGAGCGCGAGGGCGAGCACAGGCCACCGCCTGCGCACCACGAGGGCGACGGCGCGATCCCAACGGTTCATGTGCGGTCTCCGGCCGGTCGCCTACTTCGGGGCGTCGCGGAAGAGCTTCGTGTGGTCGGCGATCAGCTGGTCACAGGTGTAGCCGGGGTCCACGCAGCGCAGCTGGTAGACGTTGGTGCACTCGCTGCGCGCGGTGATGGGCGCGACGGTGAGCAGCAGCGCGTTGGTCGCGCCCACCGCGTTCTCGGTGATGGCGAAGGTGAGCGTCCCGGTCACGTACCGCCCGTCGGCGCTCGCCTTCCCGGACGCGAAGTCGAACACCGAGCGGCGCGCCATGAAGCGGTAGCCCGCCGGGTTCATCACCTGGACGGTGACGCCCGGGTTGCCGTCCTGGTCCTCGTCCCAGAGCAGCGGGTCGCTCGCCTTGCTGGGCATCGCGTCGGTCGCCGGGTTGGCCAGCCCCTTCGCGCCCCAGACCCACGCCACGTCCTGCGCCGAGAAGGCGCCGTTGGCGTCGAGCGGCAGCACCAGCTTCGTCTTGCCCAGTGCCTCCCGTGTCTTCGCCGACATCTTCGTCTTGCCCATCTCCACGGCCGTGCCGGACGGCTGCGCGAGGTGCGAGAGCTGGTCGCAGAAGGTCAGCTCGACGGACTTCTTGTCGGCGCTCGGCTGCGCGAGGAACAGGTCGGTGAGCCGCAGGTCCCACGGGGACCCCATCGGCTTCATCGAGCCGTACTCCACGAAGCGCACCGCCCAGCGGCCGGAGGCGAGCCCGGCGTCGCACGTCCCGCCGGGAGCCACGCTGCCCTCCGCGTCGTTCGGGAGGGCGCAGCGGTCCACCGGCTTGGGCTCCACCGGCGGCTCCTCGGGCGTGGGGTACAGCTCCTCGAGGCGCGCGAGCCCGTCGGACTCCCAGCCGCAGCCAGCGGCGAGCAGCGCCGCGAGGGACAGACAAGTGAGGGTTCTCATGGGCGGCTCCTACCAGAGGAACTTGGTGCGCAGGTAGGCCAGGTTGCGTCCCGCAGCCTTCTGGCCAAACTTGGACTTCGCGGCGTAGTCGAGCACGTCGGACTGCCCGTCGCCGTTCTTGTCGAGGGCGTGCGTGCTGCCGCCGAACCACCACACCCCACCGGAGATCTCCACGCCGGGCACGGGGATCCACAAGAGCTCGGGGTTGAGCTGGTTGGAGAGGTCGTCGAGGTTCAGGACGCTGGCGATCTGGATCTTGAAGGAGTCGTCGAAGAACGACATGCGAGGCGTGAGGGTCACGTAGTTGTGCAGCCCGTACATGTCGTTGAACTCGTCGAAGAAGCCGCGCACGTACATCGCGTTGACCATCAGCCACTTCGCGAACGTGTACTCCATGCCGAAGGTGGCCTTGATGAACGGCGTGGAGGGGACGTTCACGTTCGAGAGCTCGAGGATCTTGTCGGAGCCCTGGTAGGCGCGCATGGCGAAGGTCACCTCCTCGGGGAAGTAGACCGCCAGCTCGCCCACGAAGCCGATGTCCAGCAGCGCCGGGGTGCTGAAGCTGAAGTCGAGGCCGGCCACCTGCATCCGCGGGTACATCACCTCGGCCACGTACTGCACGTTGACCTTGCTCGGGTCGCTGGCGGAGGGCGCGGTCATCGCCACCGCGTCGTAGGCCACCGGGAAGCTGAAGCGACCGTAGTAGTACGAGAGCCCGATGTCGAAGTCCCACAGGCGCATGCGCGCGCGCAGCGCGACCTGCGAGTTCTTGAAGTGCGTGTCCGGCGTCAGCGTGCGGACCTGCGGGTCGGCGAACTCGAGCATGCACGGGTCGACGTTGGAGAAGACGTCGGCGAGCTGCTTCGCACCCTCGGCCGTCAGCGGCGGCGCGGGCATCGAGGAGAGGCAGCCCCGCGCGTCGCGCTCGACCGCGAAGCCGTACGCCGCCGAGGGCGGGAGCTGCGAGGGCTTGAACACGGGGATCCACACGGCGTTCAGCGTCAGCCAGCTCGTCGGGTAGAGGTCCACCTCCACCATCTGGTTGGGGACCTTGCGCGCGTAGTCGAGCGGGTCCGAGAAGTCGCGTGCGTTGATGTTGTCGGTGGGGTTGAACATGTCCGCCGAGCCCCAGGTCTGGACCATGCGGCCGGCCTTCAGGTCCATCCACGAGAAGGGCACGCCCTTCACCGAGAGGTAGGCCTGGTCGAGCTGCACGCTGAACGGGTCCACCTTGTTGCGGTCGCTGGTCTCGACCAGGCCCTGGGCCTGCGAGAACCCGTAGTAGCGCAGCCGCACGTCGACGACCGCCGCCAGCTCCTCGATCGGCTTGATCTCCAGGCGCAGGTCGAGGTCGTTGCGGTTGGTCGAAAACTGGAAGCCGTCGCGCGGCCCGGAGCCGCGGTAGTTCTCGACGTCGAAGCGCAGGTCGCTCTGGCCGTAGCCGGAGAAGCTGATCTTGTCGAGCCAGTCGGGGGCGGCAGTGGCCGGGACCGGGGCCAGCGCCAGGCCGGCGGCCAACAGCGCGATGCGGTGCGAGTTCATGCTCCTCCAACGCGCCCTGGCCGAGGCCGGGGCGAGGCAGGTTCGGACGAGGGGTTCAGACGGAGGACGGCCTACTTGCCCCACTGGAGCTGGCGGACGGTGAAGAGGTCGTCCTTGAGGCCGGTGTTGAACTTGAAGGACTTGGTCTCCATGATCGTCGCGTGCCCGGTGCGGGCGTCGGTAACGGTCACCGAGAGGTTGCGGAAGACGCCGTTGCCGTAGTCCTTGGTGTTGCTCCCCACCAGCGTCTTCACGTGCTCGCCGGCGCGGTTGAAGTACTTCGTCTCCATCTGGCAGAAGTTCTTCCGGTCCACCTTGTGGATGACCTTGCCGTAGTCGGTCTTCTCGTCCGCCTTGGGGGTGAGCACGAGGTGGTAGAAGCCCTCGTCCTCCTTGTCGAGCTTGGGCTCGAAGCCCTTGCCCCAAGCGGTGATGGCCATGTCGTCGTTGGACATGTCCGAGCCGGCAAAGCCCTGGCTCATGGTGTTCGCGGTGACGCGGCGGACCTTCTTGAAGCCGGGCAGGTACACGTAGACGCTGGTGCGGTCCTCCACCAGCGTGGCCATGCCCTTCATCTCGCCGGAGGTGAACTGCAGCAGGCGCTTGGTGTCGCCCTTCTGGAACATCGTGAACTCGTAGGTCTTCTTGGAGCCGTCCTCACCCTTCACGGTCAGCGCCATCTCCATGGTCTGGTCCGCGAAGCTGTTGTTGCTGGCGTCCATCCTGTCGAGGATCTCCTTGGCCGTGAGCTTCGCCGGCGCAGCGGCGGGTGCGGCCGGCGCGGGCTCCTGGGCGTGCGACAGCGCAGGCAGGGCGAGCGCAACAGCCGCGAGGACGGCAACGGTTCGTCGGTGCATGGAGGTCTCCTGTCGAGGCGTGCGGAAGGGCGGGACTTCTACCCGAAGACGCCCGGGACCTCACGGAATTCGGGACGGGGCCGCGTGCGAAATCGCACGCGGGAGCGCCCTCTCAGCCGGCGATGCGACGCACCCACGCCAGCAGCTTCTCCACGCGCGAGCCGTAGGGCGGGTAGAGCATCTGCGCGACCGGCCGGTGCTTCTGCACCAGCACCGCGCGGACGTGGGAGAAGGTCTCGAACCCGAAACGGCCGTGGTACTGGCCCATGCCGCTCTCGCCCACCCCGCCGAAGGGCAGCTCCGGGTTGCCGAGGTGGAGGACCACGTTGTTGACGCAGCTCCCGCCCGCGCTGGTCCCGCCGAGCACCGTCTCGATCTCGCCGCGCTCGCGGCCGAACACGTACAGCGCCAGCGGCTTGGGGCGCGAGCGGACCAGCGCCAACGCCTCCTCCAGGCTGCGGAAGGTGAGCACCGGGAGGATCGGCCCGAAGATCTCGTCCTTCATGATCGGCGAGTCGGGGGTCACGCCGGTGAGCACCGCGGGCGAGATGCGGCGGGTGGCCCGATCGACCTCGCCGCCAATCTCCAGGCGCGCGCCCTGGGCGACGCTCTCCTTGAGCACCGCGTCGAGCCGCACCCACGACCCGTCGTCGACGATGCGGCACAGGTCGCTGCTGGTCACCCGCTCGTGAGGGGTCGCGCCGTACGACCGCTCGATGGCCTGCTTGAGGGCCACCAGGAACGAGGGGAGCAGCGGCTCGTGCACCAGGACGTAGTCCGGGGCCACGCAGGTCTGCCCGCCGTTGATGAACTTGCCCCAGGTGATGCGCTGGGCCGCCGCGACCACGTCGGCCGAGGGCGCCACGATGGCCGGGGACTTGCCTCCCAGCTCCAGCGTGACCGGCACCAGGTGCTTGGCGGCGCAGGCCATGACCTTGCGGCCGATGGCGGGGCTGCCGGTGAAGAAGATGTGATCGAAGGGGAGGTCAAGGAGCGCGTCGGCGACCGCCCTCCCGCCCAGGACCGCGCAGACCTCCTCCTCCGGGAAGACCGCCGCCAGCAGCGCGCGGATCTCCTCGGACATGCGCGGAGTCTTCTCCGACGGGCGCAGCATCACGCAGTTGCCCGCGGCGACGGCCGCGACGATGGGCGTGACCGCGAGCGCGAACGGGTAGTTCCAGGGCGAGAGCACCAGCACCACGCCCTTGGCCTCGTAGCGGACCTCGCTGTGCGCGCCGAGGAGCGTGACCGGCGTGGAGACGGTCCGCGGCCGCATCCAGGACTCGAGGTGCTTCACCGCGTGGTTGATCTCCTCGAGCAGCGGCAGGATCTCGGTGATCTCGAACTCGGCGGCGGGCT
The DNA here is from genome assembly GCA_964485035.1 of uncultured Myxococcaceae bacterium. GTDB lineage: Bacteria > Myxococcota > Myxococcia > Myxococcales > UBA5297 > CAZAIE01. Next base: position 7,835 of record CAZAIE010000181.1, read on the forward strand.
TGCCGAAGTCGGCGTGGACCGCGGCGCAGAGGCGCTCCCGGCGCGCGTGGATCTCGCTGCGCAGGCGCAGCAGCCGGTCGGCGCGCTCCTCCGCCCGCGTCGCGGACATCTTCCAGCGCTGCGCCTGCTGGCGGGCGAAGAGGGCCCGGACGCGGTCCACCGGTGAGACTGCCTGCGCGGATTCGGCGGGGGTCGTCATGGGAGGCCTCCTGCAGCGTGGGTGACGAGCTCACCGCAATCTGTGGGGTCTGCCGACGGCTTGTCAACGGAGAGGCGGGGTAGTCTCGGCGCATGCATCCGCTCTGCCTCGACCTGGTCGGCGACGTCCACGGACAGCTCGCGCTCCTGGCTCGGGTACCGCTCCGAGGACGGCTTCCGCCACCCCGACGGGCGTCTGCTGGTGTTCCTGGGGGATCTGGTGGACCGCGGCCCCGAGCGGCCGCGCGATCTGCTTGATGGGCAACCACGAGCACAACCTCGTCCGCTCAGCCGGGACCGCGCACGGCCGGCGGCTGCGCGACTGACCACGCGCGCGCCAGCTCGAGCTGCGCCAGGACATAGGGAACGGCGACGTCCACCCGCAGGATGCGCGGCCCCAGGCTGAAGGCCGAGAAGCCGCGCGCCGCCAGCATCTCGACCTCGTAGGGGATCCAGCCGCCCTCGGGACCTATCGCGACGACGACGCGCTCGCCCACCTGGCCCGCGCCACCTGGACGGAGCCCGCCGTCCCCGGGATGGGCGATGAGGCGGCGACACCCGGCCCAGAGACCCTCGAGCGAGTCTTCGACGAAGGGCTTGAACCGCTTCTCGACGAGCACCTCGGGCAGAACCGTGTCCCGGGCCTGCTCGAGCCCGAGCGCGAGGTTCTCCCGGATCTCGGAGGGCTCGAGCAGCGGCGAGTCGAAGTAGCTCTTCTCCACGCGGTAGCTGTTCACCAGCACCACTCGCTTCACCCCCAGCGACGAGACGGCCTGGAGCACCTTGCGCAGGATCTTGGGGCGCGGCATCGCCAGCAGCAGCTCGAGGCCACTGGGCGCCGGCGGGTCCTCCTCCAGCACCACCTGCAGCTCCAGCTCGCCAGCCTCGGCGCGCACCACGGTGCCCTTGCCCATCCGCCCGCCGCAGACGCCGACCACCAGCGCGTCGCCCGGCTGCGCCCGATGGACCTCGCGGACGTGCCGCGCCCGCCGTCCGCCGAGCCTCACCCGCCCGTCCGCGGCCACTTCTTCCTGCTCCAGGAGAATCAGGTTCACGTGTCGCCTCTCCACCCACCCGTGCTCGCCGGGCTCGCCTATATAAAGGAGGCGACCCACCGCGTCATCCGCCCTGTTTTCGAGTAGTTGGACGCCGTTGCTCGAGTTGCACCAGGGTCCGGGCACTTACGGATGTCCGTCCCGCGTGGCAGCATCCCGCCATGCTTGCGCCACGCGAATTGGTCAACGAGTTCAGCTGGTCGAAGTCCCGCCACGGCAAGTTCGAGGAGTGCCTGCGGCTGTACTGGTTCCACTACTACGGGGGCTGGGGAGGCTGGGAGCAGACGGCCGCGCCGGAGGTGCGCGAGGCGTACATGCTGAAGAACCTGTCCTCGCGGCAGCAGTGGGCGGGGCACGTCGTCCACCAGCAGATAGCCTTTGCGCTCGCCCTGGCGCGCGGCGGGCGGCCGCCGCCCCTGGAGATCCTCCTCTCCCGCGCGCACAACCAGATGCGCTCGGACTTCGTCGCCAGCCGCCGCGGGGAGTACCGCTCGCGGCCGAAGTGGTTCGTGGGCCTGGTGGAGCACGAGTACTCGGAGCCGGTGACCAACGAGGAGTGGAAGGCGAACTGGGACAACGCCGCGGCGT
>CAZAIE010000182.1:0-9649 GCA_964485035.1 uncultured Myxococcaceae bacterium
CTTCATGGCTCAGGCTCCAGGAGGCTGCTCCAGCGCCTCGTCGGGGAAGAGGTCGGCGACGCGGCCGCGGAACACCGGCTCGCCCACGGTGTGGAAGGCAGTCTCGGCGTTGGTGGGGCTGTAGGGCTGGACGTAGACCACCGAGTGCCCCGAGCCTCGCTCCGCGCCCTGCGCGACCACCGCGTCGGTGCGCCGCCCCTCCAGGGTCACCACGCCGTCGAAGGCGATGACCGCGAGCCGGGCCTCGCTGCGCAGGACGTGCTCGCGGGCGGCGGCCACCCCGGACCTGGCGTCGCCGCCGACGAAGGGCAGGGGCCGCGGGGAGTCGTCGGTCCACAGGAACGGGTCGACCGGGTGCCGGTCCGGTCCCTGGCCGCGCACCAGCTCGACGCCGTGGGCGAGGGCCCGGTTGACGAGCAGCGCGAGCGCCGGGCTCACTCCGGGCTGGTAGCGATCGAACTGCGCGAGGCGCGCGAGCAGGCTGCGCCCGGAAGGGTCGGCGAGCAGCGCCTCGACCACGTGCAGCGGGCTCCCGCACTGGCCGTCCCGGAAGCGCACCACGGACTGGGCGAAGTACGGCGAGTCCGGGTCCTCCTCGAGGTGCCACTCCCCGGCGCAGCTGCGGCGCAGCCAGGTGGCGACGAAGTAGAAGAGCGTCTTCTGCAGCCAGCTCCGGGTGGGGTCCACCGGGCCGGGTAGCGGGAGGTCGCAGAGCCACGCCTCCAGCAGCGGGAGCAGCCGCTCGGGACGGCGGGAGGCGGCCTGCGGCTCCTCGAGCCCGTGGGCGGCGGCGAGGTCGGGCCGCACGCGCAGCACCGCCGTGGCCAGATCTGCCAGGGCCGCGTCGCACCCGGCCACGAACGCCGGGAACTCGGCGCGGCGCCGTCCCAGCAGCCAGTCCTCTTCCTGAGTCCTCTCGCGCACGGACCGAACGTTCACATGGCCGGGCCTGGGCCGACAAGCGCCGCGGGTCACGTCTTGACCGGCTCGGCCGCCCCCCGCGAGACTTCGCGCTCTCCCGGAGCCTGCCCATGACCGTCGCCGTCCACTACCGCGTCCGCGTCCTCCCCGAAGCGCACGAGCTGGAGGTCGAGCTGCGGCTCCAGGGACTCCCCGCCGGCCCGCTGCGCCTGGCGACGCCGACCTGGGTCCCCGGGGCCTACGGGTTCATGAAGTACGGGCGTGGGCTCTTCGGCGTCCAGGCCGCCGACCCGGCGGGACGCGCGCTGCCGGTGACCCGCGACGGCTGGTCGGGGTTCTCGCTGGACTGCCCGGGCGGCACGGTCGCCATCCGCTTCCATGTCCACGCGATGGATCCCGCGTGGGGCGAGCTCACTGGCTTCGTGGGCAGTGACCAGGCGCTGCTGCTCGCGACCCACTACCTCTACGCACCGGCACACGCGGGCCCCTGCACGGTGGAGTACCTGCTCCCCGAGGACTGGGCGCTGCACCAGCCAGCCTCCGCGCAGAAGGTCGGCCCGGCGACCTTCGAGCACCCGTCGTTCGCCGCGCTGCTCGATACGCCGGTGGCCGTGGGGCGGTTCTCGCGCCACACCCGGAACGTGCACGGCGTGCCCTTCCACTTCGTCTTCTTCGACGAGGCGCTGGGCGCGGAGCAGCGGCGTGGCGCGTTCCTCGATGCGCTGGTGCGCCTCGCCGGGGAGTGCCACCGGGTCTTCGGGGCCTTCCCGTTCCGGGACTACACCTTCTTCTTCACCTTCGACCCGCGGGCGAAGTGGGGGCTCGAGCACGCCGACGCGACGACCATCGCCCTCGATGCGGACACCTTCGTCGACGAGGCTTCCTGGGCCCGCGGCCTGCGCGTCTCGGCCCACGAGCTGTTCCACGCCTGGAACGTCTGCCGCCTCAAGCCCGCGCCGCTGGGAGCGCCGGACCTGCAGCGCGGCAGCTTCCCCGACGCGCTCTGGGTCAGCGAGGGCATCACCCGCTACTACGAGTTCCTCCTGCTCGCCCGCGCGGGGATTCTCGGGGCCGGGGAGGTCTTCAGCAACGTCGTGAACTACCACCGCCAGCTCGCCGCCCGGCCCGCGTACCAGCGGGTCGACCTGCTCGACTCGTCGCGCTCGACCTTCCAGAACCACAACCGGTACCCCGGCGCCGTCAACACGACGATCGACTACTACGACGCGGGGATGCTGGTGGCCTTCGACCTCGACGTCGCGCTGCGCCAGGCGGGCGACTCGCTCGACGCGGCGTTCTCGGCCTTCTACGCGGCGCACGTCGGTCGGGGCGCGGGGTTCACCCACGCCGACGCCAAGACGTTCTTCTCTGCCCGCGTCCCGGCGACAGGAGAGCTGCTCGCCCGGGAGTGCGAGCAGGCGGGACAGCTAGGCGTCGTCGCCTCGCTCGCGAGCCTGGGGTTCGAGCTCGGCGAGGCCCAGGTCCGTCGCCTGGGCCTCGTGCTGGACGAGAAGTCGCCGGGCGAGATCGCCGACGTGCTCGACGACTCGCCCGCGGGCAGGTGCGGCCTCGCGCCCGGGGACGTCATCACCTCGGTCGAGGGCCATCCCTTTGGCGCCAAGGGGCTCGCTTGGGCCGTGCGGAGCCTGCCGCGGGTCGCGCTCTCGGTCCGGCGTGGCAGCCGCACCCTCGACTTCGCGCCCGAGCCCGAGGAGCGCCAGGAGATCGCCTCGCTCACCTGGCGCGGGACCGAGGCACAGGCCGAGTTCGTGCGCGCGTGGATGGGGTCGCCGGGGTTCGCGCCGCGGCCCGGCGAGCCGGTGCCCCTGACGGCGTACGAGAACTTCCATGGTATCCAGAAGGTCGTCTGAGTCGTTCCAACCCGGAGCACACGGAAGGTGGGGTGTATGGCCAACGAGCGTCCGCTGAACATCCTGGTCCTCGCCTGCTACTTCAAGGGCGAGCGGTTCATGAAGCGCGCGAAGGAGCGCGGGGCGAACCTGTACCTGCTCACGCAGAAGAAGCTGTTGGGCAAGCCCTGGCCCCGCGAGGCGCTCGTGGACGTCTTCGCCCAGGAGGACGGCGCGCCGCTCCCGGCCACGATCAACACCGTCAGCTACCTGATGCGCGGCATCCGCTTCGATCGCATCGTGGGCCTGGACGACTACGACGTGGAGGTCGCCGCCTCGCTGCGCGAGCACCTGCGCATCCCCGGCATGGGCGACTCGCAGGCCCGCTTCTTCCGCGACAAGCTCGCCTGCCGCGTCCGCCTGCGCGAGCTGGGCATCCGCATCCCCGAGTTCACCCCGGTCTTCAACAACGAGGTCGTGGCCGAGTGGGCCGCGAAGAACCCCGGGCCGTGGATGCTCAAGCCGCGCTCCGAGGCCAGCGCCACCGGCATTCACAAGGTCCACTCGCTGGAGGAACTCTGGCCGCTGCTCGACTCCAAGGGCGACGGCCGGTCCTTCTACCACCTCGAGGGCTACGTGCCCGGCGACGTCTACCACGCCGACTCCATCACCTCGGGCGGCAAGGTCGTCTTCTGCGAGGCGGCGAAGTGCGGCGAGCCGCCGTTCAACGTGGCCCACGGGGGCGGCATCTTCAACACCGTCACCCTCGAGCGGGGCAGCGAAGAGGAGAAGACGCTCAAGGCCTTCAACGAGCAGGTCCTCACCGGGCTGGGCTACCGGGACGGCATCTCGCACGTGGAGTTCATCAAGTCGCGCGCGGACGGCCAGTTCTACCTCTTGGAGACCGCGGCCCGCGTCGGCGGCGCGCACATCGCCGAGATGCACGAGTTCGCCACCGGCATCAACCTCTGGCAGGAGTGGGCCGACCTCGAGGTGGACCTGGGCGTGAAGCCGTACCGCCTGCCCGAGCGCAAGGCCCAGTACGGCGGCCTGCTCATGACCCTCTCGAAGCAGGAGCGGCCGGACTTCTCGGGCTACCGCGACCCGGAGATCGTCTACCACGCGCCCGAGGCCAACCACGCGGGCCTGGTGGTCGCCTCGCCCGATCGCGCCCGGGTCCTCGCCCTGGTCGAGTCCTACAAGCAGCGCTTCCTCCAGGACTTCCACACCTCGCTGCCCAACGCCTCCAAACCGACTCACTGAGCCTGCGACCCATATAAAGGATGCGGGGCCGTGGAACGTCGGCCAAGTCTTCGGAATTACAGGCGAAAACGTGGCCCTGCAACCTCCCGCGGTTGCAGGGCTTTCTCCCGCCGCCGTGAAACCCCAGTCAGAGGCGGGCAAGTGTGCGGACCAACAGGGGAACCGGGTTCCCCCGAGTGTCGAATGGAGGAAGACGTGGACAGCCAACGCCGTGCGCTCTTCAACGCCGCCTTCACCCAGGCCCGATACCAGAAGCTGCTCGCGCTGCTGGAGAAGCGGGTGGGCCCGGTGCCCTTCCGCGTCGCCGAGACGCCGCTGTTCCTCAGCTCGATGGTGCGCGACGAGCTCGTGTGCAACGCCCTGGAGATCGCCACGCAGCTCTCGAACCCGGACCGGGCGGGGGCGCTGAAGAAGGCCATCCCCGCGCGCTACGACGTCCCCGGCATGGACGTGCTTCCCAACACGGTCCAGGTGGACTTCGCGCTGGTCCACGCGCCGAACGGGGCGGTGGAGGGCAGGCTCATCGAGCTGCAGGGCTTCCCCTCGCTCTACTGCCTGATGCCGATGATGGCGGAGTGCTGGCGCGAGGTGATGGCCGACATCCCCGGGCTCGGGCTGCACTGGAGCGCCTGGGTCGGGGACGAGGACTACGCGCGCGGCGCGCTGGAACGAACGCTCCTCGCGGGCAACGACCCCGCCGAGGTGGTGCTCATGGACATCGAGCCAGAGAAGCAGAAGACCTCGCCCGACTTCGAGGCGACCCGGCAGATGTTCGGCATCGAGGCGGTGTGCGTCACCAAGGTGAAGCTGGAGGGCCGCAAGCTCTTCCGCGAGAAGGCCGGCCGGCGCATTCCCATCCGGCGCATCTACAACCGCATGGTCTTCGACGAGCTGGAGGCCAAGAAGGTGCCGGTGCCCTTCGACTGGCGCGACCCGCCCGACGTGACCTGGTGCTCGCACCCGAACTGGTACTGGGCGTGGTCGAAGTACTGCCTGCCCTTCCTGAAGCACCGCTCGGTGCCCGAGACCCGCTTCGTCTCCGAGATCGATAGGCTGCCGGACGACCTGGAGAACTACGTGCTCAAGCCGCTGTTCTCCTTCGCCGGCGGCGGGGTGGTCATCGACGTGACCCGCGAGGCGGTGGAGCGCATCCCCGCGGCGGACCGGCCGTTCTGGGTGCTGATGCGCAAGATCCAGTACGCGCCTGTGGTCTCCATGCCCGACGGCAACGGGGTGAAGGCGGAGGTCCGGGTGATGCTCGCGCGGCCGCCCACCCAGCGCGACTTCGTGCCGCTGCTCTGCCTGGTGCGGCTCTCGCGCGGAAAGATGATCGGCGTGGACTTCAACAAGGACCTCACCTGGACCGGCGGCAGCGTGGGCATCTGGCCGCACTGAGCGTTCGGGACTTTGGACCTCGAAAACGATGTCCAAAGCCCGAATACCGCACATAATGCATCAATGCTGATGTCCTACGAGGAGCGCCTCTCGGCGCTGGGCCAGCGCGCCCGGGAGCTGCGGCTGCTTCGGGAGCTGCAGCAGCGCGACCTGGCCCGGCGCGCCGGCGTGGGCCTTGCCACCGTGCAGCGCTTCGAGCGGACAGGTAGGGCGTCCCTGGAGAACGTGCTGCGCATCGCCCTGGCCCTGGGGGTGGACGCCCGGTTCGACCAGCTCTTCGCCGCGCCCGAGTACCGCTCCATCGACGAGGTGCTCGAACGTCCCGCGGCGCTGCTGCGCCAGCGCGTGCGGAGGCGGTCGTGAAGTGGGCGCCGGTGAAGGCGCTGACCGTCTGGTTCCTGGCCCCCGCGTAGCCTCGTGCGGAATCGCACGGCGCCCCCGGGGCGGGGATGGCGCCCGGGGCCGGCGCGATGGCATGGTCGCGCCCCTTGGAGGCGCGCGACATGGATGGCAACGGGACGATCGTCAGGCTCGAGGACGCGGCCGAAGGCCAGGTAGGAGGGAAGGCCGCCGGGCTCGCGCGGCTCCTCGGCCTCGGCTTCCAGGTCCCCAAAGGCTTCGTCATCCTCGGGGCGTCCCCGGGACAGGTCCCAGCCGCTGCCCGCGAGGCCTTCCAACAGCTCGGCGGGACCGTCGCGGTGCGCTCCTCGGCGCTGGGCGAGGACGGCGAGCAGGCCTCGTTCGCCGGCCAGTACGAGACGGTGCTGGGGGTGGGGGACGAGACCGCGTTCGTGGAGGCGGTGGACCACTGCCTGCGCTCGCTCCACAGCCCGCGCGCGGCCAGCTACCAGGCGAAGGCCGAAGCGGCGCCGTCCGTCCGCTCGATGGCGGTGGTGGTCCAGCGGATGGTGCCCGCGGCTGCCGCTGGCGTGCTCTTCACCGTCGACCCGCTGACCGGGCGGCGGGACCGCATGGCGATCGACGCGGTGCGCGGGCTGGGAGAGGCGCTGGTGAGCGGGCGCGCGACGCCCGACCACTTCCTCATGGGCAAGGACGGGCGGCTGGTGCGCCGCGAGCTGGCGAGCGAGGCCCCGGTGCTCACCGAGGGACAGCTCGCGCAGCTCGTGGCCGAGGCGCGCCGGGCCGAGGAGGCCTTCGGACGGCCGCTGGACATGGAGTGGGCCTTCGACGCCCAGGGCGCGCTCTTCTGGCTGCAGGCGCGGCCGGTCACGGTGACGGCGGGCGACCTGCACGAGTTCGACTACTGCCTGGGTGAGGACCACGTCTTCACCACCGCGAACATCGGGGAGATGCTCCCCGGCGCGAGCTGCCCGCTGGCGCTCTCGACCACGGTCTGGGGCATCGACCAGGGCAACCAGAACATGTGGCTGTCCACCGGGACCATCTGCGAGCCCCGCGACGAGTTCGTCTTCATCGGCGTCTTCAACGGCCACCTCTTCATCGACATCACCGCCAACAACCCCTTCAACTGCAGCGTCATCGGCGCCTCGCCCGAGGCTGCGTGCGTGACCCTGGTGGGCCACGTCGTCCCCGAGGTCGTGGCCCAGGCGCCTCGCTATTCGCTCTGGCACAAGCTGCGCAGCGGGGTCGGGTTCGCGCGGTACCTGTGGAGGGCGGATGGCGAGGCGCTGCGACACGAGCGCGAGGTGCAGGCGTTCCGCCTGGCGCAGCCTTCGGGCGCCCGCGCCGCGTGGGAGGCCATCGATCTCGCGCGGCCGTTCTTGCGCCGCAGCTACTGCGTGCACCTGCAGGTCTCGGCCAAGACCGCGGTGATGTCCGGCATCCTCGAGGCGATGCTGCAGAAGCGGCAGGTCCCGGTGGCGGAGCGCGAGGCGATCATGGCCGAGGTGCTCGCCGGGGCCGGGGACGTGACCAGCGCGCGCCTCATCCGGGACTTCGAGGCCGTCCAGGCGATCGTCGCGGCGCACCCCGACGTCCAGGCGAGGCTCCTCTCGGCGTCTTGCGGCGCGGCGCAGGCGTGGCTTCTGGGGCCGGAGTCCGGGAGCGCGGGCGTGGCCTTCCGCGGCTACCTCGAGCGCTGGGGGCACCGCGCGAACCGCGAGCTGGACATCCGCGAGAAGGGTTGGCGGGACGACCCTGCGCCGCTGGTCGTCTCGCTCCGGGCCTCGCTCACCGGCCGCAGGGCTCCGGAGCGGGCCGAGGTCGCTCCGGTGCGTCTCGAGCGTGCGCTGAGCCGGAGCGAGCGCTGGGCGCGCAAAAAGGCGCAGCGCGGCGTGGTGATGAGGGAGTTCACCAAGAACCTGCTGGTGGCCACCAGCGACCACTTCAAGCGCGCGTACCGGCACCTCGCCGTGGAGCTGGTCGCCGAGGGGAGGCTGGCGCAGGCCGACGACGTGTACTTCCTCACCCACCAGGAGCTGGGCCGGCTCGCGCGCGGCGAGGAGCCGGGGCTCGCGGGCCGGGCGCCGCTGCGCCGGGAGACCTGGAAGCGCCAGCAGACCTTCCGCTATCCCGCGGTGAGCGTGGGTCGGCCCGAGCCGCTCCGGGACGAGACGCCGGTCGTCGAGGGGGGCGAGCTTCGGGGAAAGCCCGTGAGCGCAGGCCGCGTGGCGGGCCGGGTCCGGGTCGCGCGCGTGCTCGAGGAGGCGGCGGCGCTGCAGCCGGGCGAGATCCTCGTCGCGCCGTACACCGACGTGAGCTGGACCCCGTACTTCAACCTCCTCGGCGGGCTGGTGACCGAGGTGGGGAGCGCCTTCTGCCACGGAGCCGTGGTCGCGCGGGAGTACGGCCTGCCCACGCTGGTGAACGTGCGCGGCGCGACGCAGCTCCTCCAGACCGGAGAGCACGTGCTGCTCGACGCCGACCACGGGGTGCTGCGCCGGCTGACCGCGGACGAGTTCGTCGCCCACTCTGCGGGAGCCGCTGCCCCGCAGGGCGAGCTCCCGGCCGCCTAGCGTGAGTTCGCCGCCACGGGCGGCGAAGGGATCGGCGCTTGGGCTTCGATGGGCTCGAGCGGGAGTTCGTGCTCGTACTTCAGGAGCAGCTCCACGTTCTCGTCGCCGAACTCCTGGCGCAGCGCCTCGGTCGCGTCCCGGAGCGTGCGGGCGCGATGGCTGCGCAGGTCCTCGACGAAGCGCCGGGCGGTCCCGGAGCGCGCGGCCGACTCGAGAGCGGAGTGGGGCACCTCGGCGCGAACGGCGTGGGCGGCGTGCAGCAACTGCTCGAGTCCGGCAGCCTCATCCAGGGTGAGGCCGAAGCGGCCCAGCGAGCTTGCGGGCGGCTCGCGATTCAGCAGGCGCTGCGCCTGGACCTTGAGCGGCCCGTCGAGCGTCCCGGTGTCGAGCGCCGATTCGGCGAGCGAGGCCAGCTCATGCTCAGCCTTCAGGTGCTGCTGCCAGACCGCGTAGTTGCGGACCGCCGCCTCGGAGAGCGTCCAGCCAACCGGTGAGGGCTCGACGTCCTCGCCGATCTCCTCGAACACCGGCTCCCGGACGATCTCGTCTACTTCGACGTCCACCGGGACGTCGGACACGGCCTGCGGCTGGGCACGACCCTCGAGGATGGCCCCGAGGTCGAGCGCCGATCCCGGTGCGTCGTCAGTCGAGAGATCGATGGCGGATTCGCATCCGAAGAGGGCGACGGCAGCGGCGAGGGTGACGGGACGAAACGCGGGGTTCATGTCTGCTCCTTGATGTGGAGCAGGCAAATGCAGGAGCAGTGCCGGCCAGGGCCTGCTGGGTTTCAGTTGTGAATTCGGATGGTTGCGGGGCGAGGCTTCGCGACTGAGGTGGCGCGGGCCGCCTGGACACAGGCGGGTGAGGCCCGCAGGACACGTTATCGAGCCGGACCCTCGTGTCGAGGAGCAAACGTGAGCCCGCTCTTCACCATCGCGGCGTCGGGGTTGGCAGTCCAGTCCACACGACTGGCGGCTTCGGCACACAACGTCGCCAACGCGAGCACCGACGGCTTCAAGCCGGTCACGGTGCAGGCCGAGGAGCAGCCGCAGGGTGGGGTGACCGCCCAGGTCGAACGATCTGCGGCCGTCGAGTCCCAGGTCGACCGGAACATCGTGGCGCTCTCGCAGACCGATCTCGTGAAGGAGACGGTCGGGCAGATGGGCGCGGCGGCGGCGTTCCGGGCGAACCTGGCGGCGCTGCGGACGGCCGACGAGACGCTGCAGTCGCTGCTCGACGTTCGGGGGTGAGGCGGTTGCCCGCCCCAACCCATCCCGCGTAGCC
>CAZAIE010000183.1:0-9567 GCA_964485035.1 uncultured Myxococcaceae bacterium
TATCCATGGTCCGGCGGCGAGGCGGAGCTGGCGGTCACCGGCGGCTTCGACGAGCTGGGAATCGTCGGGGACGAGACCCGGAAGATCGACGACGTGGTCAAGGTGGTGCGGGTCGGTGAGTACCAGAGCCAGCAGTACGTGATCGGTGCGCGGGCCTCGGCCCGGCACCGCCTGCTTCCGAGCCTGGAGCTGCGCCTCGGCGCGGACGTCGAGCACCGCCGCACGGCGATGACGCTGGTGGGCACCGGGCAGCCGCCCGGCTGGCGCCCGGGAGCGCCCGACGAGCCGCTCAAGAAGCCCTCGTCGATCACCACCTTCAGCGGAGCCTGGGTCGAGGGCGTGTGGACGCCGGCCGAGACCTGGAAGGTCTCGCTGGGCGTGCGCGCCGACGCCTATCACCTGGTGCCCGGGGTCACCTACGGCGCGGCGGACCCGCGGATCAACGTCCGCGGAAACGTGTCTCGCGACGTCACGCTGCGTGCCGGCGCTGGGCTCTACCACCAGCCGCCGACCGTGCTGCTGCATCTCCCCGTCCTCGACGGACCATCCCTGCGCTACGGCCTGCAGGAGGGCGTGCAGCTCAGCGTCGGCGCGGACTGGCGGCTGGTCGACTGGCTGGAGCTGAGCGCTGATGTGTTTCTCAATCCGCTCCTGCGCACGGTGGAGCTGGACCTGCAGCAGGTCGCCGAGAACCGCCGGCGCGGCGGCATCGGCGAGGACCCGTCCGCCTCCGGCTACTCGTACGGCTTCGAGGTGATGGCTCGCCACAAGCTGGGCCAGCAGTGGTTCGGGTGGGTCTCGTACAGCTTCCTGCAGAGCCGGCGCCACGTGACCTTCGAGCGCTACGGCGACGACAACGACGTGGTCTCCACCGGCGTCGCGGACCTGCCCTTCGCCTTCGAGCAGGAGCACGTCGTCAACGCGGCGCTCTCGTACAAGTGGGGCAGCGGCTTCAGCGCCGGCGTGGTCGTGCACTTCAACACCGGTCGCCCCGAGTCCGGGCAGATCACCACGCAGACCCATCGCAGCGTGCGCGACGCCCAGGACCAGTGGACGTGGGTGCGCGTCGATCAGGACAAGCTGGAGCGGCTCCCGCCCTTCTTCCGCCTCGACGTCCGCGTAGCCAAGACCTGGGCGCTGCAGGAGGCCACCCTCGAGGTCTCCCTGGACGTGTTGAACATTTCCTTCCAGTCCGAGACCTACGCCTACGACTACTCCTACGAGCTGCAGACCAACGAGCCGGTGCGCAAGGCGGTGAGCATCCCGGTGGTGCTGCCCATGCTGGGCCTGAAGGGGAGCTACTGATGAAGCGTTCCCACCTCCTCCTGTTGGCAGGGCTCCTCGTCGCGGGCTGCGAGCGGCACCTGGAGGATCCCATCTTCGCTTACGGCTCCGCGCTCGACGGCACGGGCGCAGCGTGGTCGGGCGCGGCGCTCACCGTGGAGCGCGCCGAGCGGCTCCAGGGCCGCGACCCGGCCAGCTCCCCCGTCGAGTACCAGCCGTTCCGCGAGCTGACCTCGGCCGCCGACGGCGAGTTCGTCTTCGAGGTGCTGCTGCGCGACGCGAGGTGGCTGCAGCGCGGCCAGGACTACGTCGCCCGACAGTTCCGCGCGTCCACCCCCGTGGTCGATGGCCGCCAGAGCTGGCTGACCTTCGACCTCTACGACGACGTCGAGCTGCCGCCCCTGGGCCTCTGGAAGTCGGACCTGCGAACGGACGAGCGCGGGCTGTGGTTCGCGGCCGCTCCGCCCGCCGTCGTCCGACCGCCCTCGGCGAAGGTGATGCCTGCGCCCACCTATCCGGACGGGACCGAGGCATCGGACCAGGGACCGCCGCCTGTGCCGGTCGTGCAGCTCCTGAGCGGAGCTGACGGCGCCCTGGTCTGGCAGCAGACGAACGCGGCCTCGCCGTGGCGCCCCTCGCCCTGGATCCTCGAGGACTTCCCTGAACTGCAGGCGCAGGTCCGGGCGGCGACCTGGGGCGCCTGGTACTTCGAGCCGCTCGGAGGGCGGAGCAGCCAGACCCAGTTCCGCCTCGACTGGCGCAGCGAGCGCGTGCCCTGGCCGTCGGGGGCGATGAAGCCCATCAGCCGCGGTACACCGGGTTGGCCGGAGGTGGGCGAGTCCTGTCCGTGGACCGACGGGAAGCTGGAGAGCGTGGCGCTGGCCAGCGAGCACGCGATCTCCGCAGACGAGCTGGGCGTAGTCCTGCCTCGGAGGGCGCACCTGACGCGGGCGGTGGTGCGGGGTCTGTACGTGAACCAGCTCGACTACTGGGAGTCCTCGACCGGCATGCCGACCTTGGAGGTGGAGGGCAGCAGCGATGGCACGGACTGGGTGTCCCTCGGGACGGCCCCCGTGGAGGGCAAGCCGGAGATGAGCCTCTTCTCCAACGGCCTCGCGGGCGCGTCCCCGGGCCCGGGCGATCCCCAGCTGCGAACCCAGCGGGGCTACCTCTTCGGGGACATCCCTCTCTCGGCCAACACCGAGGCGATGCGGGTTCGCCTGAAGGTGATGCACCAGGGCATGCGGCTCCAGCTCTGGGAGATCGCGGAGCTGTCGCTCTTCGAGTGACAGGCCCGCTACTCGAACGCCACCCCGACCCGCGCCACGAAGTAGAAGCCCTCGAGCAGCGGCGCCTCGTACATCGGAGGCTCGGGGGGCGGCTGCTCCAGCCGGACCACGAACGGGGAGAGCACCCCGCCCGCCTCGACCTCGAAGCTGGTGGTGAAGCGTGACCACTGCGCCGAGGCTCGAAGCAGCGCCCCGGCAGAGCCGACGACCGGCGAGCTCGCGACGACCACGGAATCGACCGCCGCGACCAGCCACGCGTACCCGACCTCGCCGCGAAGGCCGAGCTCCACCCTGAACACGGACGTCAGCCGGAAGGGGACCAGCGCTGCCAGCCCGAGGCCGCCGAGTCCCACCACGCTGCCCTGTCCGGAGCCACCTGCCGCGACTCCGAGGTCGAGCTGCAGATCGAGGAACTCGAGCCCGGGGACCCTCAGTGCTCCGAACACCCCTCCGCCCAGAAGAGAGGTGGTCGTCGAGGGCTGGTAGCGGAAGGACGCCGCGGCGCCGAGGCGGAACAGGCGCTGCTCCGGGGCGGGTTCGGGAGCGCTTCCGGGAGTCGGTGCGGGCGTCGGGTCCGGGGCAGGCGGCGGCGCTGGCGGACCGAAGGTGACGGGCACGTCACCGGTGCGCCGCAAGGCCTCGGCGACCCAGAGCGCGACCACTCGTGGCGCGAGCCGCGGGCTCACCTCGCCGAGCGAGAGCTCCAAGGGGCCGGCGAGGGGGCGGCCGTCCGCGTTGCGCAGGACGACCCGCAGGAGGTCGGGCGCTCCGCAGGGCGGCTCGGACCAGGTCAGGAGCGTGGCTCCGGTCCGGTCGCCTCCGGGCGGTGCAAGCTCCGCCACCAGGCCGGACTCGAGCGTGATGCGGCTCCCCAGCAGTGCGGCGTCCAGCACGGGCGCGCAGGGGCCGGGTGCGAGCAGGACGGTCGGCTCGGCAGCGAGAGCCAGGGCGACCAGCGGCGCCGTCCACATCATCGCGCGAGGTCCTCGAGGGTCTTCGCCCACCGGCCGTTGGGGTGTCGCGCGAGGTACTCCCGGGCGGCGCGCGTGGCCGCCTGCGGGTCACCCGCGAGCCGATGCGCCTCGACCCTGCGAGCGCGTGCCTCCTCCGCGAGCGCGCCGGGGAGTCCGAGGCTCAGCGCGATCTCGAGGTCTCGTGCCGCAGCGGGACCGTCCGCGGGCTCGTCGAGCTCGATCTTCGCCCGGGTGAACGCGGCCAGGGCGGCGCTGGGCGCATCACCCGTCTCCAGCGCGCGTCCCAGGGCCTCCAGCGCGTCGCTGCGGCGCCCCTCGCGCCGGGCGCGGTCTGCGGCCTCGAGCAGCTCCGCACCCAGGTCCGCGGGGCTCGGCGCAGGGATGACCAGCGGGGCAGGGACGGGAAGGGTGGCAGTGGGAGCCGCGGGAGACGGAGTCACGGGGGTGGCGTGGCGTCGTGGCGGTGGTACTGCGGCGGCACCCAGGCGATCGCCGACCACCAGCGACTCACCCGCGCCCAGCGCGACCCGGTCGCCGGCACGGCGAGTCACCTCGACGAGGCCTCGCTCCACGGTCACGCGCACGAGCGGGTCCTGGCACTCCACCTCGAAGACGGTCCCCACCACCTCGATGGTGGTGCTCGCGGCCTTCACCACCCAGCGCCGGGGACCGCCGGGGACGACCTCGAAGCGGGCGCGCCCCTCGGCCAGCTCGAGCACGAGTCGGCCGCCCTGGTTCTCCACCGGCGAGATCCGGGAACGGGGCCGCAGGGTCACGCGCGAGCCCTCGTCGAAGTGCACGGTGGTGGGCTCGCGGTCCGTCGCCCACTGCTCCAGGGCTGTGCCGTCCGCGAGCGCGAGGGGGGGAGCCTCCGCGGGGACGGGCGCGGCGGCCTGGGGAGTCGGTGTCGGAGTCGGTGCCGGAGCCGGTCCCGGACGGAAGAAGAGGACGAGCGCCACTCCCACAGCGGTCGCCAGGGCGGCCGAGCCGAGCCACACGGTCCGAGGTCGGGCAGGACGCCCACGGCGCGCCTGGATGCCCCTCCAGAGAGCGGAGACCTGGCGCTCGTCCTGCTCGTCGCGGAGCAGCGGGCCCAGCGGGTCGGGCAGGCTCATGGCCGGCTCCTCTCTCGCGTCACGACCTCGACGCGGTGCTCCGCCCTGACCAGCCGCCGCTTCACGGTGGCGACGGAGATCCCGAGCCTCTCGGCGATCTCGTCGTGCTGCCAGCCCTCGACGTGCCGCAGGACCCAGGCGATGCGGGCCTCCGCGGGCATCCGTCGCAGGGCCTTGTCGAGGCACGCCAGCTCGGCCAGGTCCTCGGGGCTCGCGGAAGCGCTGGCGAGCTCCGCCAGCCCCGCGTCCTCGGCAGGCCCGAGGCCTACCAGCTGCCACAGCCGCCGCGAGCGCAGGCGCTGGCGCATCAGGTTCAGTGCGGTCTGGGAGAGCCACCCGCCGAACGCGGCGCCGTCCCGGAGCTCGTCGAGCCGCTCGAGCACGGTCGCGAAGGCGTCCTGCACCACGTCCTCGGCGTCGGCGGTGCGGCCCAGCACGCGCAGGGCGAGCCGGGTGGTGGCCTGGACATGGCGCCGGTAGAGCGCCTCCTCGGCCCACCGCTCCCCGCTGCGCGCGCGGGCAACCAGGGTCGCGTCGTCGTCGGCGGGGACGGCGGGAGCGAGGATCGCGACGGCGTTGTCTGCACGCAGGGCCACGCTCCTTAGATTCCACAAGGCAGCCTGGAAGCTCACTTTTCTTGGCGTGGAGCGAGGGCAGGTCCGAAAGCACTGGGGAAATCGCGGGTTGGGCCGGCTATCCTCGCGCAGTCCTCTTTCCCAGGTGAGCCGAGATGCGCGCCCTCCTCGTCGCCGTGTGCCTCCTCGTCGCTCCGGCCCCGGCCGCGGCGAACCTCCGTCCGCTCTTCACCGCCTCCGCCGACTCGTTGGGAGGAGAGGTCGAGCCCGAGACGGACTATCGCGAGTGGGTCGGCGGCGGGCTGCTCGTCCTCGCGGTGCTGGCCGTCGCCTTGCTGGCGAGGCGCGCCCGACGACCGAGGTCCCTAGAGGAACAGCCCGGTCCCGGCGGAGAGGGCGTTGGCGGCGAAGGCGACGATCAGGGCCTCCGCTAGCGACACCGGGCGGCGGGCGAGTCGGGTGCGGCCCAGCGCGTAGACGGCCGCCGCCTCGAAGAGGGTGACGCACGCCTCTGCCACGAGGAACCGCTGCAGCGAGTCCCGGCTCGAGGTGAAGGACCAGAAGACCGGGTGCGAGCACAGGTTCAGGCCCAGCGCGACCAGGAACGCCCTGGTCGTTCCGAAGACCGGGCGCAGCGCGAAGCCGTAGACCGGGCTCTCCAGGAGCAGGGTCAGGAAGAAGGCCGTGGCCCACTGCATCGGGAAGGAGGCCATGGCTTCAGCTCTCCCGCGGCGCCAGCCGGTCGAGCCGCGACAGCGCGACGAAGACCAGCCCTGCCGAGGTGACGGCGAACACCGTGTCCGAGGGGAACGCGTCGAGCAGCGGGACCGAGCTCCAGAGGATCAGCGGGAGGCCGCCGGCGAACAGCGCGAGACACGCGAGCCCGAACGCGAAGGCGGTCTGCCCCGGCAGCAGTCGATAGAGGGCCGCCAGGGTGACGCCGGTGACCGCCTGGAACAGGACGATCCCAGCGGCGGCGAGCCATGGACTCTGGTCCGCGAGGGCGAGCAGCCCGGCCGACGAGAGCAGCGAGGCGACCGCGACGCGGGACCACCCGGCGCGATCTGCGGCGAAGCCGCCGAGCGCCTGGCCCACGCACGCGGCGAAGGCGAAGGGCAGCGCCTGGCCGGAGGAAGCCAGCCGTGCGGAGAGGTGCAGGCCGAGCAGCGCCCGGAGCGCGATGGCCAGCAGGAGCAGGACGAGGACGATCACCGCGCCGTCGGTCAGCGGGTCGAAACGTGAACGGGCCTGCCTGCCGGGTCGGAAGAACCAGGTGAAGAGCGCGCACGCCAGCAGCGCAGCGAAGGCAGGCCAACAGAGCCACGGCGCGCTCCGCCCGGCGAGCGAGCCGAGGACGACTCCGATGGCGCCCGGACCGATGAAGAGCCCTGGCCCCGAGGCGCGCCCGGGGGTTGCGTCCGAGGCGAGTGCGCCGCCGCCGACGTGGAACATCGCGTTGCCGAGCCCGGTCAGACCCACCGGGACCCACCAAGGGCCGGGAGTGACGAGCGACGCTGCCACGAGCAGCACACCGCCGCACATCGCTTCCCGCGGACGTTCGAAGCGGTCGGAGAGCAGGCCGATGAAGGGCTGCAGCGCGAAGGCCACGAAGTTGTAGGCGAGGACGACCCACACCAGGTCGCGCACGGGGACTGGACCGGCGGCCCGGGTGACCACGAAGTTCGACGCGGCATCCACCAACAGGTGCAGCACGCCCAGCGCGAGCACGAGGAGCATCCGGGACGGGTTCTGGGACGCGATCGCTCTCATGGCTTCGGGGCGGTGAGCGAAGGTACCCTGGTCTCGCCGAGACCAGTAGGGGGCCGCCGGAGCAGGTGTGCCAGACTCGCCCGAAACCAGCCGCGCGCGCAGCAGCGCCCCGGGGAACACCATGAAGCCTTCGCCCTCCGCCGAGACCGTCGCGTTGGACCTGCACCCAGGCTCCAGGAACTCACCACGATTGGTCCGTCCCGAGAGGAGCAAGCGATGAGCAAGGCGAGGTACTTCGCGTTCGAGGTGGCGCCGTCGCTCACTTGCGGCCTCCTCTCGGCCGAGAACAACACGGACGTGACCCTGCTGACCGGCGCCCCCATTGACCCCGGGGAGGTCGAACTCCCATTCCGGTTCACCATCACCTCGAAGCGGCCGCTCCAGATGAACGACTACTACGAGGAGAGCGTCGTCTCCGCGCGGCTCCTGGAGGTCCTGAGGGGCATCGGCGGCGTCGACGCACTCCAGGCGTTCCCCGCGGAGATCGTCGAGGCAGGAACTGGCCAGGTGATTCGGAGCTACTCGGTGGTGAACTTCCTCGGCATGGGGACGCTGCGGGCAGGCGCATTGGCTCCTCCTTGCAGCGGGGCGAGGCTCTTCCTCTTCGGGGCCGGGCCGGCCATCGACGAGGCAGGCGCCGAGAGCATTCGAGCCCAGGGCTTCAGGAACCTGGAGGTCGTCGCGCTCCCCTGAGTGAGTCAGCGCGGACGGGGACGGTCGAGGTGCAGCACTCCCTGCCGGAAGATCCCGACGGCCCGCGATACGCAGGCGCGCAGGTGGTCCTCGTCCTCCCGAGCGGTGTTCGCTCCATCCAAGACGGCGTACGCCCGCTCCGCCCCCGACCGATCGACCACCTCACCCTCGCGGCCCAAGGCCGAGGCGACGTCGAGCAGGAGGGCCCAGCCGTCCTCGAGGGCCTCGGGGCGGGGGCCCCCTCGGGCGAACTCGACGAGCGGCGCGAGGGGATACTCGCCTCCGGATTCCAGCTCGGGCGAGGTGGGCGGTGGCTGCTGCTGGGAGGCGAAGAGCCTGGCCCCGTCGACGGAGTCGAAGCAGGGAACGCGAAGTCCCTGGGGCGTCGCGTAGGCGAACACCTCGTCGTCCGCCGCCAGGAGGAAGCCGAAGTCGTCGCCGAGGTCGAACGAGAGCCACGTCCACGTCATGGAGACTCCTCCTGGCCGGACCCGCACCGGCTCACTCCTCGATGGGCTCCTTGCGCTCGAGCCGGCCCCGCACTTTCTCCGACGCCAGCTCGCGCAGCGCGTCGCCGCCGACCCAGCGCATTGCTCGCATCGCCGGCGCGGTCCCCTTGGCGGCGGCCTGCAGCTTCTTCGCGCACGCCTGCGCCGCCGCGTTGAGCGCGAGGTTGCGCTTGCCGATGTTCCGCAGCGCCCAGTTCACGGCCTTCTTCACGTAGTTGCGGTCGTCGCGCGCGCCGCGCTCGATGAGCGGGAACAGCCGCAGGAAGGCCGCGTCTTCGGACTCCCGGTCGTGGACCGCGAGCCCGGCCATGAGCGCGAAGCCCGCGCGCTTCACCCACTCCTCGTCGCGCAGCGCCCACTCGGCGGCCTTGGGCCAGGCGTGCACGGTGAGGTCGAAGAGGCTGGTGCAGGCCTGGTCGCAGACGTCCCAGGAGTCGAACCCGGACGCCCACGCCTCGACCTGCTCCTCGGTGACCTCGGCAGGCGAGTCCACGAAGCAGGCGAGCAGCCGCGCCTCGTGCTGGCCGGTGGCCCAGAGCGCGAGCGCCAGCCGGTGGTCGGTCCCCAGCCGCTGCGCGACCTTGCGCAGGTCGTAGATGGAGACCCCGAAGGCGCCGTCGGCCTTGATGCCGGTGCGGATCATGCTGGCCCGCTTCTCGGCGCTGCCCAGCGCGCGCAGCTCGTCGAGGAGGGGGGTCACGTCGGCTCGGGTCATGGCTCGGCTCCAGGGAGAGGACCAGCATCGGCTCTCGAACATGACGACCTCGGTCCGGGTCGCAGCCTGCCGGGCAGCTCCCTCAGAGCTGGGGTGGCCTCCGACCCTCGTTCTGGGGCCCCAGCGCGAAAGGTGACCATGTCCTCGGCGCTGGTTGTCATGAGCGGAAAATGGCTCGCGCTGATTCTGGTTTCAACCGCCGTTGTCGCCTCCGGCCTCCTGCGGCTCAGGCTGACTGATTGCCGGTCAGTACCTATCCCTGCAGGTGCTCCCTCGCGCTCCCTGCCCGGGGCTGAGGCTTGCGAGTCAGTCCGATGGCAGCGGGTAGCGGGGCTTCGCGCCGGGCTTGTTGGCGAAGTACTGCCGGAGGATGTCCACCGCTTGCGGCGCAGACTTGTGCGTGGGCGCGAGGTGGACGAACTCCTCGTAGTGCCACGCTCCGCGGGCCGAGTCGCCCGAGTTGACGTAGGCGATGGCCAGGTAGAGCTGGGCTTCGACCACGCCCTGTTCGGCGGCCGAGAGGAACGGGGGGATCGACTCGCGGTACTTGCGCTGGGCGATCAGCTCACGCCCTGCCTTGTAGGCCTGCTCGCCGGGCGTGGACGGGGGGCTGGGCGGCGCTATCCCCAGCTCGGGATAGCGA
>CAZAIE010000184.1:0-9551 GCA_964485035.1 uncultured Myxococcaceae bacterium
GTGCCTCCCGGGCGCCACCGCCTGCGCATCGAGGGTGCGGCCCGCTTCCGCGAGGACCTGGACTTCCCCGCCCAGGCCTCGGTGGTGAAGATCGAGAAGCGGCGCGGGGGACGCGTCGCGCTGGCCGTGGTGGGGCTCTCGGTGGGCATCCCGGTGGCGGTCGTCGGTGGCTTCGTGGCGCTGGTGGGCGGGCTCGTGTCCGAGACCGCAACCACCCTCTCCGAGCGCGAGACCGGCAGCAACCTCATCGTCGGGGGCGCCATCGCCGCGGCCGCGGGGCTCACCTTCGCGGCCGTCGGTGCGGGCGTGGGCTTCGGCACTGCGGGCAAGAACCGCGCGCGGCTGGACCCGGCTGGCTCCGCGTCCAGCGAGGTTCCTGGCTTCCAACTCGTCTCGCTGGGAGCGGCCCCGACCGTCGGCGGCGCGATGGTGGGCGCGACCTTCTCGTTCTGACTCCGGCCCCGGGCGTCAGACCGGCCCGAGCTCCGCCTTGGTGGGCTCGGCAGACGCGGGCGCGGGACTCGCGGGCGAGGTCGCGGTCCTGGGGAGCAGCAGGTTGAGGACGATGCCCACGGCGGTGGCGAGGGTCATCTGGTCCACCTCGAAGTGCCCGATGGTGATCTTCGAGCCGCCCACGCCCAGCACCATGATCACCGAGGCGAGCACGAGGTTGCGCTTGTCGGAGAAGTCCACCTTCGCCTCCACGAAGAGGCGGGTGCCGGCCGCGGCGATGACCCCGAAGAGCGCGATGGAGACCCCGCCCATCACCGCCGTGGGGATGGTCTGGATCAGCGCGCCCAGCTTCTGCACGAAGGACAGCGAGATGGCGATGCAAGCTGCGCCGCCCAGCACCCAGACCGAGAAGACCCGGGTGATGGCCATGACCCCCAGGTTCTCGCCGTAGGTGGTGGCCGGGGGGCCGCCCACCAGCGAGGCGAAGGTGCAGGCCAGGCCGTCGCCCAGCAGCGAGCGGTGCAGGCCGGGGTCCTTGGTGAAGTCGCGCCCGACGATCTTGTTGGTCACCAGCAGGTGCCCGATGTGCTCGGTGATGAGCACCACCGCGATGGGCGCGAGCAGCAGCGCTGCAGAGAGGCCCTTGGCGGTGAAGGACTTGCTGAGCGAGGGGAAGACGAAGTGGGGGACGGCCAGCCACTGGGCGTCGGCCACCGGCTTGAAGTCCACGAGGCCCATGGCCAGGCCGAAGAGGTACCCGGTGACGATGCCGATGAGCACGGGGATGACGCCCAGAAAGCCCCGGAACCAGACCGAGCCGATGGCGACCATGGCCAGCGTCACCGCGGCGGTGAGCATCCACCGGGTCTGGAGCTCGGGGGGGATCTTGATCGTCGTGCTGGGGCCGAACCCCGCCATCTGCACCGCCACGCCGGCGAGGCCGAGCCCGATGACGATGACCACCGAGCCGATCACCACCGGCGGGAAGAGCCGGTCCAGCCAGCCGGTGCCGATGACCCCGATGAGCAGCGAGATGCAGATGTAGAGCACACCCAGCGCGAGCGCCCCCGTCATCGCGGCGTGCGGGTCGCCCCAGGTCTTGTTCACCAGCGCGAGCCCGGAGATGACCGCGAAGGACGAGCCCAGGTACGCCGGCACCTTGCCCCTGGTCGCCATCATGTAGAGCAGAGTGCCCACGCCGCCCGAGAACAGCGCCACCGAGGGGTCGAACCCGGTCAGGACGGGCACCAGCACCGTGGCCCCGAACATGGCGAAGAGGTGCTGCAGGCTGAGCGGCAGGGTCTGCAGGACGGGCAGCCGCTCGTCCACGTCGATGGTCCGGCGCGTGCTCATGTGGGGTCCCCCGGGTCTGGCGGTCGGAAAGGCGCCACACCATCCCCGATCGACCGGCGGGAGGGAAGGGCTTGCCGGTCCCCGAAACCGCGCTTCCCCCGTCCCCGTCGTCCCCGCTAGATTCGCCTCACCATGGCCACCCGCTACGTCGCACTCGGACCGCTGCTCTCCGGCGAGGGCTCGCGCGCCTTCCTCGGACTGCGCATCGTCGATGGGGAGGCGAGCCCCTGCGCCCTCATCTGGGTCCCCGAGCACGTGATGATGGAGCCGGAGCTGGTGGAGCAGCTGCGCCGAGACACCAGCCGGGCCGCAGCGCTGGTGCACCCCAACGTGGTCCGGGTGCACGGGCTCATCGAGGTGGACGAGGGCCTGGCGCGCATCGTCGAGTTCGCCGACGCCGAGTCGCTGCGCCGCATCGTGGACGTCTCCGAGCGGCTCCCGCCGGGCTTCGCCGCCCGAGTGGCGGTCGACGCGGCGCTGGGCGTGCAGTACGCCCACCTGGCCGGCAACGAGGACGGGAGCCCGCTGGTCCACGGCGACCTGCGGCCGGAGACGCTGCTGGTCTCGTACTTCGGGGTCACCAAGGTCAGCGGCTACGGCGCGCTGGGCGTGGCCCCGAAGGAGATGGGGGGCAAGCGGGTGATGGGCCGGCGGCTGCACTGCGCGCCGGAGCAGGTGCTGGGCGGGCGGCAGGCGGTGACTCCGCAGACCGACGTCTACCTGCTGGGGCTCATCCTCTACGAGTGCCTCACCGGGGAGATCCCCTTCCGCGGGGAGAAGGACTTCGACAAGGCGGTGCTCAACAAGCAGCCCGCACTCCTGAACTCCGAGTACATCCCGCCCAAGCTGCGGCCGGTGGTGGGCAAGGCGATGGCCAAGAAGGGAAACCTGCGCTTCCCCACCGTCCAGGCGTTTCGCGAGGCGGTGGAGGAGGCGATGGGCGAGATCCCCGACCACGCCGAGTTCGCGGCCTTCCTGGAGAAGGCCTTCCAGGCGGACGACCTGCGCGCGGCCCGTCGCCGGGAGCTCGAGAACGGCTTCAACGAGTGGGTGATCAAGAAGGGGCTTCGCCGCGCCCCGCCGCCCACGCCTCCCGCTCCTTCGCCGAAGCGCGTGACCGCCGCGCCGGCTCCTGTCGTCGAGCCAGCGTCGGTCGCGGCCGTGGCGGCGCCCCCGCCGGTTCCGACTCCTGCGCCCGTCGCGCCTGCGGCTGCAGCGGAGCCCCCGCCGGCCCCGCTTCCACCGAAGGCGCCCGTGGCCGCTGCGCCTCCACCAGTCTCGGCACCGACTCCGACTCCGACGCCTCCGGCGGTCGCTCCTCCCGCCCCGCCCCGACCGGCTCCGGTCCCGGCGAGACCGGTCGTGGCTCCGGTCGTGGTCGCCGGCGCGGAGCCCCCGAGGAAGGAGGGGCCCTGGCTGCTGGCGGTGCCGGTCCTGCTCGTGGTCGTCGCGGGGGCGTTCTACCTCGGGCAGCGCTCGACGAAGCCGGAGCCGCAGGCCCCCAAGCAGGCGGCAGCGCCGGCCGACGCACCCCCGAAGACAGCTCCCTCCCCGGAGTTGGCCGTTGTGGATCCGAAGCCCGCGGCCTCGCCGCGGGTCGGCAGCCCCGACCCCGTGCGCCCAGAGGTGAAGGTGCCGGTCCCAGCTGCCGCTCCGCTGGCGGACCTGCCGGCGCTGCGCCCCGAGATCCCCACGCTCGAGGTGGTGGTGGACCCGCCGATGACGGTGGCGATCGACGGCCGGGTGATGGGCAAGAGCCCGCTGAAGACCGAGGTGCCGACGGGGACGCACAAGGTCACCCTCACCGACCCCGCCCAGGGCCTCTCGCTGGTGCGGACGGTGAGCGTGAAGCCCGGGGCCAACAGGCTCTCGCTGAAGCTGGGCCGCGGCCAGGTGACGGTGAGCGCTCCGGCGGGGGCGGAGGTCCGCATCGACGGTCGCGTGGTCGGCCAGGCCCCTCTGCCGGGCCCGGTCACCGTGGTCGAGGGCAGCCATCGAATCCAGGTGAACGTCAACGGCGCGCGGTGGCAGCAGGCCTTCACCCTGGGCGACAACGAGACCATGAACTTCGAGGTCGAGACCCACGGCGGGGAGTAGGCCGGGCCTGTGAGGGGCGATGGCAGACCACGACTTGCAGGCAGGGCTCGAGGCGGTGCGCAGGGCGCTCGCCGCCCGCGATCTGCGCGAGGCGGCCCACCACCTCGCCCGGGCGCTGACGGTCCAGCCACAGTCCCGGGAGGTCTTGGAGCTGCTGGGGGAGTTCCAGGACGTCGCCGGGGTGCGGGCCCTGGGCTTTGCGGCGCTGGAGAAGGACTCCTTCCACGGCACTGCCGCGCTGCGCGCGTGGCTCCTGCAGGCGGAGGGCCGCACCGCCGAGGCGGTCCCCTTGCTCCTGCGGGTCCAGGCGGCGGCGCCGGACGTCCCCTACGCGCTCTGGCTGGAGAGCTGGCTCGAGGACTCCGCCTCGGTGGAAGGCCTGGACGGCGAGCTCGTGGCGTCGGCCGCCCAGGGGGTGCTCGGGAGCGTCGACCTGGCTGCGCCCGGGCGGTCCGGGGCGGCGCTCGGGAGCGTGCTCTCGACGCTGCGGCGGGTGCAGGCCGCCCACCCGGAGAGCTCCCAGCTCTTCTTCGTCACCTGCGTGGCGCTGCGCCGCGCGGGGTTCGCGGACGAGGCCGAGCGCCTCGCCGAGCAGCGGAGGCGGACGAACCCGGACTACTTCGCCTCGGTCGCCCTGGCGGGCATCCACCGGGACCAGGGAGAGTTCGAGGAGGCGCTGCAGGACTTCCAGACTGCGCTGGGCTACCTCCCCGAGGACGTGGGCGCGCGGCTCGACATCGGGGACCTCTCGCTGGAGCTGGGCCGCCTCCCCGAGTCGCTGCACGCGTACGAGCAGGCGCTCCTGCGGGAGCCGGAGAACGACTGGGCGCTCCCCTCGGCCTCGTACGTGCGCTGGCTGCTCTTCCGGGAGCGGGAGGATCGGGAGGAGCTGCGCGCCTTCGCCCACGACCACCCGGACAACGAGCGGGCCCAGGAGCTGCTCCAGAAGCTGGAGCGCTGGGTGCGCTCGCTGCCGACGCCCGCCTCCTCGCTCGAGGCGTTCTTCCGCGCAGAGGCGCTGCCTCGGCGGGTCTGGTGCAGCGCGCTGGAGGCCCCGTCTGCCGTCCTGGTGCTCCAGCGGCTCGCGACCGCCCGGGGGGGCGAGTGCTCCGTCGAGTTCCCCGCGGACGCCGTCCCCGACCCCCGCGAGCCGCTCGAGCCGGTCCAGGTGAGTCTGTGGCGCTACCAGGGCCCTCGGGTCGAGTCCGCGCTCCCCTTGGGAGACCCGGCGGTCGGCGAGTCGCTCGCCAGCATCGCCGAGGAGCCGTACGACCTCGGCCGCTGGTGGGAGCACGCGGGGCAGGTGGCCCGGCAGCTCGGCGACGACGCGGCTCCGCAGGTGCTCGCGGCGATGGTCGACCTCCCGGTCTGTCCGGACCGCGACGGGTGGTGGGAGTGGCCGTTCCAGATCCAGGTCGCGGCGGCGCTGGTGCTGGCGCGGATGGAGCGGCGCCGGGAGGTCCTCTTCGATCTCGCGGTCGGCCCCGTGGACTGGGCCTCCACGGCTGCGCTCATCGCCCTCTCGGAGCTGGGCCGGCGGGACGAGCGCCTCCTCCCGCTGGTGACGCGGCTGTTCTTCCGCTTGCTGGAGGTGCCTCCCTGCCCGGTGCGCTCCGCCTGCTGGACGGAGCCTCTCGTGGAGCTGGCGGAGCGGCTCCCGCGACTCAGCGCCGCCCAGAAGCAGCTGCTGGACCGGCTGCGGCGCGAGCAGCGCCCCGAGAGCGACGGAGAGGGCTAGTCGTCCTCGGCGCTTTCTGCGTGCTCCTCTGCGTGCTTCGCCGCGTCGCGGGCGTCCTTCCCGCCGAAGCCCAGGGCCGCGAAGGCCTCGTCCACGAACGCCTTCAGGCTGGCCGTCTCGAACTCGGCGGCCTCCTGTCCCGGGTGCTCGTGTTCGAAGTAGGTGACCGCGGCCCGCCCGATGCCGTAGGCGGTCGCGCCGCCCATCGCGCCCTTGGCGAGCCAGCCGGCCACCGGGATCCACCCGAAGAGCTCGCCAGCGATGGACGAAGCTGCCTTGCCCACGACGACGGCGCCGCCCAGGGCGGGGATGAGCGCGATGCACTCACCCGCGGTCAGCGACCGCCCGTAGATGGTCGCGATGTTGGAGATCATGTAGGCCTCCAGCGCGGTGCAGAGGGCGGTGTGCGCACCGGGGATGGGGATGGGCACGGCGGCGGCCGCGGCGACGCGGTAGCCGTTCTCCTCCACCCACTGGCTGGCGACCTGCTGCGCGCGGGCGCCCTTCTCGCTGCGGATCTTGCGCTTGGCCATGGCCTGCCTCCTCGTCGAACGGTGTCGGGAGTCTATCCCGCGGTCACAGGGCCCAGGAGAGCAGCGCCCCCAGCCAGCTCAGGTCCACCTGGAACCCCAGCGCCGCGACGACCTCGTGCGCCGTCCCGAGTCCCCAGCGCAGGTCCAGGCGCAGGCCCCAGGCCCCGTCGAAACGCGAAGTGGGGTTGAACTGTCTTGCTCCCAGGAAGAGGCCGCCCGTGATCCCTGGCTGCAGCCCCAGCTCCCGGCCGAAGGTCGCGTACCCTCCCAGCGAGGGTACGAGGGCGTTGGCGCGGCCCAGCGGGACCAGGAGCAGCGCGCCCGCGCCGAAGAGGGTGCCGACCTCCCGGTTCGAGAAGTGGCCGCCACCTTCCAGGTACGGCCCGGCGCCCAGGTCGCCGCCGTCGCGACGCCCCAGGCACAGCTCGGGTCGCAGCGCGAGGTGCGCGCCTCCCGACCACCCACGATCGTCGTGGGCGCCCATGCCCTGGGCCACGAGGGAGACGTTGAACTGCGTCAGCCAGGGTCGGTCGGGGCCGGGCTCGTCCGCGCGCGCCGCAGCGCTCGCGAAGAACACCGCCGTCGTCGCCGCGAGCGCCCAGCTCCTTCCACGCATGCCGCCTCCGGGGCCCGGGAGCCTACCGCGATCCGGGGGCGCGAACCGTCACCGGCGCTTCACTGATTCGCCACAGGCGGCGCGCATGGTGGGGACCAGACTTCTTCCGGCCGCAACGAGGGACCCATGTTCAGCCTGATGCCGCGGGAGCGCGTCTTCTTCGACCTGTTCGAGCAGGCGGCGGCGAACGTCCACAAGAGCGCGGAGGCTCTCGCGGAGTTGCTGCGCGACTACACCGACGTGGACGCGAAGCGGCGCCACATCAAGGACCTGGAGCACGAGGGCGACGAGCTCACCCACCGGACCATGGAGCTGCTCAACAAGACCTTCATCACCCCCTTCGACCGTGAGGACATCTACGCCATCGCCACCCGGCTGGACGACATCGTGGACCTGGTCCACACCGCGGCGAACCGGATGCGGCTCTACAAGATCACCGCGCCCACGGAGGACGCCCGCAAGCTCGCCGACTGCCTGGTGGAGGCCACCTCGGCGGTGGTGGACGCGGTGGCCCGGCTGCGCGACCTCAAGGACCCGGAGGGCGTGCTGCGCCTGTGCGTGGTCATCCACACCCACGAGAACACCGGCGACCGGCTGGTCCAGGACGCCCTGGCGGCGCTCTTCGAGGGCGGGCAGTCCCCGGTGGACATCATCAAGTGGAAGGACGTCTACCAGGACATGGAGACCGCCACCGACCGCTGCGAGGACGTGGCCAACGCGCTCGAGGCCGTGGTGCTGAAGAACACCTGAGGCGACCATGACCACCGCCTCCCTCGTCTTCGTCGGCGCGATCATCCTGGTCGCCCTGGTCTTCGACTTCATCAACGGCTTCCACGACGCGGCCAACTCCATCGCCACCGTGGTCTCCACGCGCGTGCTCTCGCCGCGGCTCGCGGTGCTGTGGGCTGCGTTCTTCAACTTCGTCGCGGCCTTCGGGATGGGGACGCTGGTCGCGGCGACCATCGGCAAGGGCGTGGTGACCCCCTCTGTCATCGAGCCCGGCCTCGTCTTCGCCGCGCTGATGGGGGCCATCGTCTGGGGCCTGGTGACCTGGTGGCTCGGGCTCCCCTCCAGCTCCTCGCACGCGCTCATCGGCGGGCTTGCCGGGGCGGGGCTGGTGAAGGCCGGGCCCGCGGCGCTGGTGCTCTGGGTCCCCACCGAGAACCCGCTGGTGTTCAAGGGCATCCTCGGCATCGCGGCCTACATCGTCGTCGCCCCGGTGCTTGGCTTCGTGCTCGGGCTGTTCTTCATGACCGTCATCGCGTGGGTCCTGCGGCGCCAGCGCCCCAGCCGCGTGGACAAGTGGTTCCGCAGGCTGCAGCTCGTCTCCGCGGGCATCTACAGCTACTCGCACGGCTCCAACGACGCGCAGAAGACCATGGGCATCATCTACGCCCTGCTGCTCTCGTCGGGCCTGGGCGGCTGGGCGCACGCGGACGGCATCGTGGAGCGGAAGGGAGTGCTCCGGGCGCCGCAGGGCGCGGAGGTGGCCTGGGTCCTCGAGACGCCGACCGAGAGGCTGGTGCTCGAGGACTCGCAGGACCTGCGCGCGCTGCAGGGCAAGGCCGGCCAGGAGGTCGCGGTCTTCGGCGAGCGCGTGGGCGCACAGGGGTTCCGGGTGAAGGACCACCTCGCCTGGTGGATCATCCTGCTCTGCCACACCGCCATCGGCCTGGGGACGTACCTCGGTGGGTGGCGCATCGTGAAGACCATGGGCTCGAAGATCACCAAGCTGCAGCCCTACGGCGGCTTCTGTGCCGAGACCGGCGGCGGCGTCACCATCCTCGCCATGAGCCACTTCGGCATCCCGGTGAGCACCACGCACACCATCACCGGGGCCATCGTCGGGGTGGGCGCGACGCGGCGCCTCTCGGCGGTGCGCTGGGGCGTCGCGCGGACGGTGGTCTGGGCGTGGGTGCTGACCATCCCCGCCTCGGCGGCGGTCTCGGCGCTGGTGTACCTGCCCTTCAAGTGGTTCCAGTAGACCAGCGCCGGAAGCCGGAACCCTGCTTACTGGCTCAGCCGCAGCACCCGCCGCCGCACGAGGTCGCGCAGGGTCCGCTCGACCTCCATGGGGCTCTTGTCCGACTGGGCGATGACCTCCTTCGGCGTGAGGCCGTCGCGCAGCAGGGCGGCGATGGGGCGCGACTCGGGCGGCCCCAGCTGCTCGTAGAGAGGGTAGAGCTGCTCGTCCACCTCCACGCGCGTCGCCCGCGTCAGCAGCCGGTCCAGGGCCTCCGCCTCGTTGGCGTTGTTCTTCAGCGCCGCCTCCTCGAGCAGCTGCCCGAGGTCGCCGTCCACGTTCCTCGCCGGCGGCACCCCCTGGGGGTCGAAGGCCAGCTCGCCGGAGCGCAGCACCACCATCGGAGGCAGCGCCGCGACGCCGTCCAGCTTGTGCCGTCCCAGCTCCGCGTGTGCCCACACCAGGTCGCCCGCGGCCATCCCCGCGGTGATCGACCAGAACGGGTCGCGGACGTGGAACATGCCGCTCGCGTGGATCGCCGCGGCGCGGCGCAGCGCCCACTGCAGCCCCAGTTCCTCCAGCTTCGCCGCCGCCCGTTCCTTGCCGGAGATGGCGCCCAGGAAGGCGTCGCGGGGGGCCAGCAGCACGCGGATGCGGGCGATGAGGGCCTCCAGCTTGCCGCCCTTGGCGATGTAGTCCTGCGCCCCGGCGGAGAGCGCCTTGAGCCCCTCGCGGTAGTCGTCGTGCGCGGACAGGAAGACCAGCGGGGTCTCGCCCAGCCGGTGGTCGGCGCGCATC